>JBIIDU010000029.1:0-16429 GCA_044238165.1 Ferruginibacter sp.
GGCAATCTGGTTCACCAGCTTCGATTTCTTCACACTGTCGTCACCGGCATCGGTCAGGGAGGTTTCCAGATGGAAGAGGATGACGTCCTTCTTGTTGCCCGCGATGAAATTCCGGAAATGCTCCGCCCCATTTTTTCGGACCAGGCTGTCGGGATCGTCGTTGTCGGGTATTAGCACCAGTTTCACATGCAGCCCTTCCTCCATGGCCAGGTCGGTACCGCGCAGGGCCGCCTTGATGCCTGCCGCATCGCCGTCGTAGATGATGGTGAGGTTGCGGGTGAATTTCTTGATGAGCCGCAACTGGTCGGGAGTGAGAGCCGTACCGCCGCTGGCCACCACGTTTTCAATGCCGGCCTGGTGCAGGGCGATGACGTCGGTATAGCCTTCCACCAGCAAACACTCGTCGGCCTTGTCGATGGCATGTTTGGCGAAATAGCTGCCGTAAAGGATCTTGCTTTTTACATAGATCTCGTTTTCGGGCGTGTTGATGTATTTGGGCGCGCGGTCGTTCTTTTTGATGATGCGTGCGCCGAAGCCGAGGATTTTTCCGCTGGGTCCATGCACAGGAAAAATGATGCGTCCGCGGTAATTGTCGGCCAGGCCGCCGTCGCGCTGTGCCACCAGTCCGCTTTTCAGCAGCAGGTCGGAATTATACTGGGCCTGCAACGCGGCGGTTGCAAATTTGTCTTTTGATTCGGAATTGAAACCCAGTTGAAATTTTTCGATGATGGCATCGCTGAATCCCCGCTCCTGCAGGTAGCTCAGGCCGATGTCACGACCTTCCTGGTTTTTCATCAGGTAGTCGCTGAAAAACTGCTGGGCGAACTGGTTGATGATGTAGAGGCTGTCGGCCTGCTGTTGCTGCAGTTTCTGTTCCGGACTCCGCTCGGTTTCTTCAATGGTGATGTTGTACCGGGCCGCCAGCCAGCGCAGCGCTTCCACATAACCGAATTTCTCGTGCTCCATGATGAAGCCGATGGAATTGCCGCTTTTGCCGCAGCCGAAGCACTTGAATATTTCTTTGGACGGCGATACGGTGAAGGAGGGCGTTTTTTCATTGTGGAAAGGACAAAGCCCCAGGTAATTCGTGCCTCTTTTTTTCAGCTTTACAAATGATCCCACTATTTCGAGGATGTCGATCCGCGAAAGGATTTCCTGTATGGTGGATGGTGCGATCAAAGTATTTTCCGAAATTTTTGCCGGGCGTCAAAATTAATCAATACCTGCCGGAAAGCTTGGGCGATTTTGCCTTTGCTGCAGGGCAATTTTCTAATATTTTCAGCGGAACCGGTTTTCTGCACGGCTTTTATTCCTGCCGGCCTCCGCTCCTGTAAAAAACCGCTCCGATTGGATTCACCGCAATATCTTTGAGCGCACGGCACTGATTCTGAGCCGGTCACACGCTATGCGCCGCGTTCTGGTTTTTGATAATTATGATTCCTTCACCTACAACCTGGTGCATCTGGCCGAGTCGGTATTGGGCTATGCGGTGACGGTAGTACGTAATGACGCCCTGCCGCCGGATCGGTTGATGAACTTCGATAAGATCATCCTGTCGCCCGGCCCGGGCATACCCTCCGAGGCCGGGTCGCTGATGCCGCTGCTTGAGGCATATGCCGCAAGCAAAAGCATATTGGGAGTTTGTCTGGGGCATCAGGCAATCGGACAGCATTTTGGGGCCCGGCTTGTCAATTTGCCTGAAGTGTACCACGGGGTTGCCGAGCCGGTGCGGATACTGGTCAGCGGTTCGAAACTTTTTGAAGGCATACGCGATGGATTCGTTGCCGGTCGTTATCATTCCTGGGCAGTGGACCGGAACGGGCTTCCCGATTGTTTGGAAGTGACTGCAGAAGATACAAACGGTTTGATCATGGGGCTTCGGCACAGGCAATATGATGTGGAGGGTGTGCAGTTTCATCCCGAAAGCATCCTGACCCCGCAAGGGGAACAGTTGATGCGCAACTGGTTGCTTCGTTGATTGCCATAAAAATAGTAAAGCGAAACTTATGAATATTCTCGTAACGGGCGTTACCCGGCTGAAAGAAGTGCAGCAACTGGATGGTATCGGTATCGATTTTGCCGCATTCCGGTTCAGTGGTGTTCCCGAAGCATCGGCATTGCCCGACGGCTCCGAATTGCGCGACAGCGACTTTGAATTGAAGAAAACAGGTGTATTTGAAAAGGCCGACCATGCTGCGGTGCTGGAGGCCATCGACGACATCGGGCTTGAAGTGGTGGTCTTGCATGAGGATGCCGATGCCGAATTGTGCAGTGATCTGTCTTCGGAAGTGGAAGTCGTGAAGGCTTTTCGTATTGACGGGCTGGGTGAGAAGGAAATCGCCGCCCTTATTGCTCCATTTGATGACGTGTGCGATTATTATTTATTCGGGTCGGAGCAGAACAACTGGTCGGCACTGGGCAAGGTAAAAGTGGAAAAGCCGTTTTTCATTTCAGGCAATATCAGTGCCGCTGATATTGCCGGACTCACTTCATTCAGGCATCCCGACCTTTTCGGGGTGGTGGTTTCGCTCGACAAAATGGCTTCGGACACTGCTCCGGCGATGGCCGCTGTGCTTCAACTCAAAAAGTTGCTGGGGGCATAAAGTGTTGAATGGTTTCCTGATTGGAAAAAATAGCTACGGTTCATTTTATGCATATGGAAATAAGACAAGCAGTAGCAGGCGATTTGCCTGAATTGCTCCAGATTTATAACGACATCATTCGCAACACCACGGCAGTCTGGCACAATGCGCCTTTCAGCGCCGACCGGATGGGGCTCTGGTTCGATGACCGCATGCAGATGGGTTATCCTGTTTTTGTAGCGGTTGATAAAGGAGCTATTGCCGGATACAGCAGCTTCGGTCCCTTCCGTGCCTGGGAGGGTTACCGGTTTACTGTGGAATGTTCGGTTTATGTGCGCGACGGCATGCGGGGTGAAGGGGTGGGGGTCAAGTTGCTTATGCCCTTGATTGATGCAGCCCGCGGCCTGGGCCTGCATGCCATGATTGCCGGAATTGATGCCGAAAACAATGCCAGCCTGCATCTTTTCCGGAAACTGGGGTTTCAAGAAGTGGCCCATCTGCCGCAGGTCGGACAAAAGTTCGGCCGCTGGCTCGATCTGAAGTTGCTGCAGCTGATGTTGTGATTTTTATGGAAAATATCCGTTGTATTTCTTTTTCATCATATTGAAGGTTTGCGTTTTCCTGTTGTTTTCAGGACCCGATGTCCGGCAGTTTCCGGCTGAACCGAATCCGCAACCGGTAGCAACCGCTCAGGATTCTGTTGATGTGCATGCTTCGATGGAAACAATCCGAAGCAAATATGACACCCTCATCCCCATTTTGGGTGGGTGGTTCATTACTGCCGATTCTTTCGATTTGCCGTCCTATGCTGCCTATATGGAACGGCTGAACCCGGGCAAGTATCCCAAACCGAAGGACTCCGATGTGCTCCACTTCGTTAACGGGTGGGGGTGGGACATGAAGGCAAAAAAATGGGGTGTAGTCGACAGCTTGGGTCGCGTTATGGTACCGTTCATCTGTGATGCGGTTCGTGAATATGAGAAGGGGAAAGGGGTTTTTTCCATTTATGCGGGCAGCCGTCCGCTGAATACCGGACTGCCGCGGTACAATTATTCCGGATATTATTTTTTCTTCGACCGGAACGGTTTGTCTGATAAGCCCGGAAAATTGTTCAAGGTCACCACGATTTTTGTGGGTGACTTCCACAAGCCGGAATGGGTGATTCAAAATGGGAATGGCTTCTATCTTCCGCTCCCTTACCACCAGCGTGGCAAAAATTCCCGTGGTGCGCTGAGCAACGAGTATCCAGGTGGCCAATGAGTTCATTTTATTTCGGAAGCGCGTACTAAGGAAACCACGTGAAGTTATAAGAAAGTGAATTTGCTTTTAGCCCAAAAGTTTTCCCGTATAATGCCGATGTGATAGCTGTTTGGGCCAATGAAATTGGTCCATTAAAGATATCCAATCGGTATTAGAAATGTTAAATCAGCCGGTCGGGCCATTGGTTTCTTTAAATCTTGTTAATTTGCATCATAACAAAAAAGCCGGTGACACCGGAAAACGCCGTGAAAAAATTGACCATGAAAAAGATGCTGCTCCTGCTGGCCCTGCTGCCTGCGATGCTTTTCTCCCAAAAGAAAAAAATCCCCGCTGCAAAGCCTGCTGTAGCCGAACCTTCCTTTAGAATCGACGGCACCTTTACCGGATTTCCCGATAATACGCCCGTCTCACTGCTCAACGGGCAAACCGGAAAGTCGGAAGCCGAGGCGGTTGTAAAAGATAACAAATTCAGTTTCACCGGAAAACTTGCTTCCCCCGATTTCCGGATCATCCTCTTCAACAAAAAGCCGCCCTACCTCACGCTGTTTATGGACAACAGCAGCATTACCATCAACGGTACCAGCGAAACCGTGGAAACTGCCGAAGTGAGGGGCTCGCCTTCGCACCTTCAATTTGTGGAATTCAACAGAAGCCTGAATCCCTACAAGGATTTGTTCGCCGAGAATGCCGTGAAGAACCCCGAGCAGGTAGCCCAGGCGGCCCGGGTTTGTTCGGAATTCGTGAATGCCAATCCGGCTTCCTATGTGGCTCCGCTGGCCATCATCCGCTACAGCCAACTGGGTGTTGGCGGTTCCACTGCCGAAGAATTGTTCAGCAAGTTGACTCCCGCGGTCAAAGCTTCGCCAATGGCTATGTATATAGGCGAACAGATTGCGGAGGGCAAGCGCAATGCCATTGGGACTGCAATGGAGGATTTCAAACAGGCCGATACTTCCGGAAAACAGGTTTCCCTTTCCTCCTTCCGGGGCAAATTCGTGCTGGTTGATTTCTGGGCCAGCTGGTGCCGCCCCTGTCGTATTGAGAATCCAAACCTGGTGGCCAGCTTCAACAAATACAAATCAAAAAACTTTACGGTATTGGGCGTATCGCTTGACAAGGCAAAGGATGCCTGGCTCTCTGCGATTTATCAGGACAATCTCACCTGGACACAGGTCAGCGATCTTCAGGGCTGGGGCAATGCTGTAGCCCAGAAATTCAAAGTACAGAGCATCCCTCAGAATTTTCTGCTTGACCCCGAGGGAAATATTATTGGAAAAAATCTTCGGGGCGAAGAGCTCGACCGCAAACTGGAAGAGGTTTTACGCTGATTCCTGTCAGCCCCTCTCAATATTGTTCGAACCAGTCGAAGCGCTCCCTGATAATGCGTTCCTTGTCTTTTTTCAGGGAGTCTAAATATTGTTGTGCCTGCGGTGCGAATTTTTTTCCCTTCAGCCAGATCAGGTTCCATACCGACTTTATGGGAAAACCTTTCACCGTGATGATGTTCAGGCTGCCGTTTCCCAGTTCGTTCTTGATGCCGATCAGCGGCATGATGGAATAACCCAGCCCGGCGATTACGGCCTGCTTCACGGCCTCATTGCCGGTGAGCTCCATTTTCTTTTGAACGGGCAGCTTGTTTTTGACGATGAATTTTTCCATGACAAAGCGCGTGCCTGAGCCTTCCTCTCGGTAAATCAGGGGCAGGGTTTTGAGGATCTCCTTTGAGAATGCTCCCTTGGGATGCTGAAAGGGCCGGTTGCCTACCAGAAAAAGCTTGTTTTGCATGAGTTCCACCCGTTCAATATTCAGGTGCGTGGGTGCTACCGAAACGAGGGCAAAGTCCACCTCGTTGTTTTCCATGCTTTGTATGACTCTTGCACGGTTGGTTACCTCCATATAAAGTTCTACCCCGGGATTTTGTCCAAGAAAGTCGGCAAGGAAATAGGGCATTACATATTTTCCTGTCGATACCACCGCTATTTTCAGCTTGCCCGTCAACTGTCCCTTGTGTTGCAGCGCTTTCATTTCAATCTGCCGGACTTCTTCCAGGATTTTTCGCGCGGCAAGGGCTATTTCGGTGCCAAATTCGGTTACGCGCAACTTCCGCCCCGTTACTTCCGTCAGCGGAAGTTCAAATTGCGCCTGAAACTTTTTCAGCTGGATGGAAACAGCCGGTTGGGTGAGGTGCAGCTCCTCCGCGGCGCGGGTGATGCTGCCGGCATCGGCTACCCTTACGAAAACTTCCAGTTGCTGCAGGGTGTGATTCATAAATATTGTTTATGGATATTATTATTAAGATAAAATTAATTAATAAAACCGGATTCGTGAATTTTGCCTTTTCACAAAAAACTGAACATGACCACCATTACAGTAGCGAAGGGCGACGGTATCGGCCCTGAAATCATGGATGCCACACTTTCCATCATCATGGCTGCCGGAGCCCGGATCCGTACCGAAGAAATCGCCGTGGGTGAGCAGGTATACCTTTCCGGAAACACTTCGGGCATCGCTCCCGAGTCCTGGGACACCATCCGGCGCAACAAGATATTCCTGAAAGCGCCTATCACCACCCCGCAGGGTGGGGGGTACAAAAGCCTCAATGTGACCACGCGGAAATTCCTCGGGCTTTATTCCAACGTACGTCCCTGCATGAGCCTGCACCCTTTCGTGCGTACCAAGCATCCGAACATGGATATTGTGATTGTAAGAGAAAATGAAGAGGACCTGTATGCCGGTATCGAGCACCAGCAGACAGACGAAGTGGTACAGTGCCTGAAACTCATCAGCCGCCCCGGTTGCGAAAAAATTGTCCGTTATGCTTTTGAATATGCACGGCAGTACAAGCGCAAGAAAGTGACCTGCTTCACCAAAGACAATATCATGAAGCAGACCGACGGCCTCTTTCACAAAGTGTTTGACGAAATCGCCGCCGAATACCCTGATATCGAGAACGAACACTGGATCATCGACATCGGAGCCGCAAAGATGGCCGATACCCCCGAGGCCTTCGACGTGATCGTGATGCCCAACCTTTATGGCGATGTGCTTTCCGATGTGGCGGCACAGATTGCCGGTTCAGTTGGACTTGCAGGATCAGCCAATATCGGCGAAAGCTGTGCCATGTTTGAAGCAATACACGGTTCGGCTCCCCGCCGGGCAGGTCAGGACATGGCAAACCCTTCAGGACTGTTGCAGGGCGCCATCATGATGCTCAGCCATATCGGTCAGGCCGATATTGCCGAAAAAGTACAGAACGCATGGCTCACCACCATCGAGCAGGGTATCCATACCTACGATATCTTTAAAGAAGGCGTCAGTACCAAAAAAGTAGGCACAAAAGCCTTTGCCGAAGCCGTAATCGCCAACCTTGGGAAAAAACCTTCTACGCTCAAGCCTGTATCCTACAGCAGTAACCATACCTTGAAACTTCAGCCCTATGTACGCAAGGCCGCTGCCGAGAAGAAGCTGATGGGGGTCGACCTGTTTGTGCATTGGCGCGGAAGCAATCCGCAGGAGCTAGCCGATATCGTCGGCAAGATCAATATGGCTGGGGCTTCCCTTTCCATGATCACCAACAGGGGCATCAAGGTATGGCCCGACGGCTTCGAGGAAACCTTCTGCACCGATCACTGGCGCTGCCGTTTCAAGCCGCAGGAAGGGAATGCCATTTCCAAATCCGATATCATCCATCTGCTCCGTTCGGCCGAAGAAAAGAATATCGATGTGATCAAAACCGAAAACCTCTATTCTTTCGATGGCACCCCGGCTTTCTCGCTGGGCCAGGGGCAGTAAACTGAGCACACCTGAAGTCTTTTTTCTGAATCAAGGTGATGGGCGGTGAATGTCGAGGGATAAATGATAAGTGGTAAATGTTGAGTGGTAAATGTTGTTCTTGTCAGCCAACTGTTGAACCGTTGATCTTGAACTTTGAACTTTGAACTTTAAACCTTGATCCTTAGCCAACCTTTCAAACAAAACAATATGGAACTCTCACTCATCAAAGGTCAATTCACGCAGGAAGAAAGCCTGGAGTTGCTGCAGCAACTCGTTCAGGTGAAAATCCGGTTTCACGAAAACCAGATCAAGGCTGGTGCTGAAGAGGAGGATATCCGCATGCGCGAAAGCCGCATCAGCGAACTGCAGGGCGAATTGGCCGATATCCGAAAAAAAATCATGAGCGGCGAAAGCAGGGTTTATATGAATGCAGTAGTTGAGTTTTCCTAAGTCTGACTCGCTGCTCGAACTACTTTTTGTGGTTTCATAGTCGGCAGTTTCATGTGCAAGCAACCGTTTGGCGCTTCAGGTGTCCAATCGGTTGCTATTTTTTTGGAAGCAGTTCCGCCGCCACAACCAGGTCGATGGGCAGGGTCAACTTGATGTTTTCCGCACTTCCTTCCGTCAGGTGTACCTTATGTCCGGCTGCTTCCACAACCGTAGCATCATCGGTGAACTCCGGACGGTATTTTTGTTGATAGGCGGGAAGTAGGATCGTACTGAGGAAGGTCTGCGGTGTCTGCACCAGTTTCAGTGCAGTCCGGTCCATGGGCTGGTTTCCCTCCGGTGTGGTGATGCGCACACTGTCGCGAAACTCGATTACCGGAATGGCCGATCCTTTGCCGAGCGCCTGTTCATAGCATCGGTGAATCAGTTCCCTATCGGTAAGGCAGCGCACCCCGTCGTGCACAAAAATCACCGCATCCCCGCCGATAAGTTGCAATCCGTTTTGTACCGAGTGAAACCGCGTTGCTCCGCCTTCCGCAAATTGCACAGGTGCCCCGGGAAAATAGGTGGATACGATTGATTTTCCCGCAGCCAGATTGGCTTCGGGTAGCACAAGGACCACCTGCATGTCGATGTACGCATCAAGAAATCGCTTGATCGTATAATACAATACCGGCCGGTCGTGGATAGGTATGAACTGCTTGGGTACGGCGCCCTGCATCCGTTCACCCTTTCCTCCGGCTACGATGAGGGCGATCTTCTTCCAGTTTTTGGATGCTTCGTTCATGCATTTGGTTGATGTGAAAAAGGAAGGACAAAATTAAGCAAGGTGGGTTGGGAATTACGCGATACCTGATCAAATGACCCCGCCCCGGATGCCGGTGAAAAGCAACAGCAGGTTCATCGGAAGAGACGGTTGCTCAGAAATAATGTGGTGTTGCTTAAAAGTACGAAGCTATTGAGGTCCTGCCGGTCAATCCGCATAAATGAAAACACCCGTATCGCCGTTTTCTTTTTTGAATCCGCGGTACATGCCGGCGCTGTTGAACACCAGGGCCGTGTTACCCCCGGCATCCACACCGATCATTCCGCCCTCGCCCCCAATTGTTTTCAGTTTCTGGTGCACAACTGTCTCCATGGCTTGCTGCAGGCTAAGGCCTTTGTATTCCATCAGGCAACTCACATCGTAGGCGGCTACGGACCGGATGAACATTTCGCCGTGGCCGGTGCAACTGATGCCGCAGGTGCGGTTGTTGGCATAGGTGCCGGCTCCAATGATGGGGCTGTCTCCGATGCGTCCGAATTTCTTGTTGGTCATGCCTCCGGTACTGGTGGCGGCGGCGATATTGCCTTGCCGGTCGCAGGCAACAGCGCCTACGGTGCCGAATTTGTGGTCTTTCATCAGTTCCTCCAGTTGCTGGTGGGTATGGTCGAGGGAATAATTGTCGCTGTCACGGATCTGTTTCCACTGGTTGTAGCGGAACTGCGAGAAGAAGTAATCGTCGGGCTCCAGCTTCACACCCTGCTTGATGGCGAAATCGTTTGCCCCCTTGCCGCTGAGGAACACATGGTTGCTGTTGCGCATCACCTCCATGGCTAGTTCAATGGGATTACGCACATTTCTTACTCCGGCGATGGAGCCGGCTGAAAGATCCTTCCCGTCCATGATGGCAGCATCCATTTCCTGCACGCCTTTCTTGGTGAAGACCGATCCGCGCCCGGCGTTGAACAGCATATTGTCTTCAAGGATGACGATCGCAGCCTTGACGGCATTTGCTGCCGATCCGCCCTCCTCCAGAACGGCATAGCCGGCATCGAGCGCTTCGCTGAGGCCTGCCAGATAGGCTGCTTCGAGTTCGGGGCTCATTTCCGATCGCAGAATGGTTCCAGCGCCACCGTGTATCGCTAATGAGAACATGGTAAGAATATAAGTGTGACCGAAATTAACCTTTTCAGGCAACAATAATTTCTAGATTTTCATCGGGTATCTTGAATTCCGTTCAAGGCTCGTTCACCGGTGTTCAAAAATATCCATCGACATTGGTCGGGGAGGAATTGCCGGTCATTTAAGTTGAAGAGATTGGTCAAGAGCCTGCATGATTGCATCGATGCTGATCTGTTCCATACACAGGTGGTCGCCCCGGAAGCAGGGTTTGTTTCCGAAAACCGAACAGGGCCGGCAGGGCAGTTCCACACCGATTGCGTTTTTCTCGGGCTGTGCCCATCCGTAAAATCCTGCGAACGGGTGGGTGGCTCCCCAAATGCTCACCACCGGTATGCCGAATAGTGAGGCCAGGTGCATATTGGCCGAGTCCATACTTACCATGGCCGACAGGTTACTGATGATGTCGAGTTCTTCCTGTAAACCGCATTTTCCTGCGCTATTGATGACAGCGCCCTTGATCTCTTCCTGCCATTGTTGCAAGATGCCGGATTCTTCCCGTCCGCCGCCGAAGAGCAATACCGTATGCCCCTGCTGATTGAGCATTTCCACCAGCTTGCGGGTTTTATGGAGCGGAAGCATTTTTTCACTATGTCGGGCAAATGGTGCCACACCGATGAGGGGCAAGTTGTTTTCCGGCACATTCCGGTTCAGCCACTCGCAGGGCCGTTTTGAGGCCAGGGGTATTTTTTTGCTGTCCAGATGCAGCGGCAGTCGTGCTGCAGCAAACACTTCCGCATAGCGTGTATGCATCGGAGTGAGTTGATGGAGTGATTTGTTGTGCTGACGGGTGAGCGCCTTCTTCTCTTTTCTGCCCTTGTCGATTTGCCGTACGGTTGTACCGCCTGCCCGGAAAAGGGCGGACAGCATGTGGGTCCGGAGTACGCCATGTAAATCGACCACGGCATCGAAGGGGCCGCACGTGCGCACCGCACGGAAAAGTTTCCAGATGCCTGCTGCGCCTGCATGACGGCCTTTGAGTTCAGCCGGATAAAATGCACATCGGGGAAGCAGGTTGAACAAGCCTGAATACGCCTCGTTGGAAACCACCGTGATCTTTGTTTGCGGGTATTGTTGGCTTACCTGATGGAGAATGGGAAGCGTCATGGCCACATCGCCCAAAGCGGAAAAGCGGATGACCAGTATGTGTCGGGGAGCGCTCAATCAGCGGGAAGGTTGTTGGTACAATACAGGATTCAGGTTCGGGTCGTTGTACATTTTCATCTGGCGGTACACTTTCATGTATTTGTTGCCGCAGGCGAAGTCATTCAGCAGCTGGTCGATGGCACGGGTGAGGTCTTCACGTTGCTGCACCAGTACTCCCAGTTTGAGGCCGCAACGTTCCAGGTGTTCTGCACTGGCATCGGTGCGGCGCAATTCCATCCGCATATGGTAGATTTTCAGGGCGAGTATCGAGAGCCGGTCAATGGCCCAGGCAGGGCTTTCCGTGTTGAAAGTGGCGTGTTCCCGGACATCCACCTTGCTGTAACGTTCCAGAAAATGATCGTCTATCTTCTCCACCAAATCGGTCCGTAGCTGGTTGCTGCTGTCGATGCGTCTTTTGATGCCCATGCCTTCCCCGGGGTCTATGTCGGGATTTCGGATCAGATCTTCAAGGTGCCACTGCACGGTATCGATCCAGCATTTGGAGTAAAGCAGCCGTTCGAGTTCGTCTGCGGAATAGGGATTTTTTTCGGGAGTATCTATCTGGTCCAGCGTATGGTAATCGCTGACACAGCGGTCGAAGATGACGTTGCAATGTTGTCCGAAACTCATGGCGGCCCAAAGGTAAATCAGCCCCGGTTATTATTTTTCAGGGCGATGAAATAGATGGGAATACCCGCCAGCACGATGACCAGTCCCATACCGGCATAAAGGGGCTTCATATGTACCAGGAAAAAGCAGAACACCAGGGCCAGTACGATGTACAACAGCGGCAGCACCGGATAACCGAATGCTTTGTAGGGCCGCTCCCGGGTGGGATCTTTCTTCCGCAGTATGAAGATGCCGGCGATGGTGAGTGCGTAAAAGAGCACGGCCACGAAGGAAATCATATCGAGCAGGTCGCCGTATTTGCCGCTCAGGCAGAGCAGACAGGCCACGAGGCACTGGATCCAGAGGGCGAAGCCGGGAACATTATTGCTGTTCAGCGTTCCGGCTTTTTTGAAAAAAAGGCCGTCTTTGGCCATGGTGTTGTACACGCGGGCGCCTGCAAGAATAAGCCCGTTGTTGCATCCGAAGGTCGATACCATGATCATCAGGGCAATGACGACGGTGCCCGCATTGCCGAAAATGGCATTGCTTGCTGCCACGGCTACCCGGTCTTTTTCCGCATGGGCGATCTGGTCCATAGGCAGTACGGCTACATATACGAGGTTGGCACACACATAAATGATGGTGACAATCAGGGTGCCCAGAAAAAGACTGAGGCCGATATTTTTCTTAGGGTTCCTGATCTCACCCGCAATGAAGGTCACATTGTTCCAGGCATCGCTGCTGAACACCGAACCTGCCATGGCCGCGGCGATTCCGCCCATCAGCAAACTGCCGGAAATAGGTGTTACGCTGAATCCCTTCGACGGGTCGCAGGCATCGATAAGGCTGCTCCGCGTGGCCGTCCAGGCATCGGCCCAGTTGGCTTGCCATACCTGCGGATTGAAGGCCAGCAGGCCGGCAATAATCAGTCCGAACAGGGATAGCAGTTTGGCAGACGTGAACACATTCTGAATGATCTTTCCGCCACGGAGTCCGCGGGTGTTGGAATAGGTCAGCAGAATGATCAGGAGGATGGATACGACCTGTGCGGCGCTCACCGAGAAGTAGACCGGAGCATTGCATGTATCGGTGCCGGTTTGCAGGCTGAACAGTTTGTTGTCTTCGCTCAATGACGGAATCAGATAGGCGGCGAACTTGGAAAAAGCTACACCGACAGCAGCGATGGTGGCGGTTTGAATAACGGCGAAAAAGCTCCATCCGTAGAGGAATCCCGCCAGCGGATTGAACGCCTCGCGCAGGTATACATACTGCCCGCCGGCACGGGGATACATCGCGCTCAGTTCTCCATAGCTCAGTGCGGCTGTAAGCGTCATGAAACCGGTAATGAGCCAGACGGCGATCAGCCAGCCCGCCCCGCCCAGGTTGCGGGTGATATCGGCACTCACTATGAATATGCCTGACCCGATCATTGAACCGGCCACAATCATAGTGGCATCCCAGAGCCCGAGCGTGGGTTGATACGTTTTTTCCTGCATGCGCTGTTTTTTTATGATAAACAGCGTTGAAGATAGTCATTTTGCCCGTAGAGTCAGGCAATTGCCTGACTCTACGGGCAATTGCCTGACTCTACGGGCAATTGCCTGCCTCTACGGGCGTAGGTTTCTTATTTCGCGCTCTCGTTCAGCCCCTTTACGATTTCCTGAGTGATGTTCCGGGTGCTGTCCTTGTAAAAGATATATTCCAGCCCGGTTCCGGTGGCGAGGATATAAGTGTAGCGTCCGTCTTTGTTGTATTCGTTCAGGAATGCCTTGAGTCTGCTTTGCATGTTCTCCATGATCCGCGTGCTTTTGTCGGCCAGTTTTTTCGATTTGTCCTGCCTGTTCATTTCAATCTGCTGCTCACGCTGCTGCAGTGTCATCACAAACTGTTCGTATTCTTCTCGGGTAATGGCGTCGCCTTTCTTCTTGAAATTGTTCTTGTCGTTCTCCATCTGCATATAGGCGTTCTGGTATTCCGCGGCCATGGACTGCTGTTCGGCCTCCAGTTCCTTCTTCTGTGCGCTGATGAATTTCACATTGTGCTGGATGGAATCGAGGTCCACGTAGGCGATGATGCCGTTCGGCGATGCGGGTCCCGGCGCTGGAGCAGCGAGAACGGAATTCAGTGAATTCTGAAGGGGAAGGGAGCCGGTTTTGGCGGGTTTGAACTGTTTGTAATAAAGAAATCCTACAGCAGGAAGAAGCAAGAGGGAAAGGATAGTGGAGAATTGTTTCATTTGTAGATTTTTATCAAATGTTTCTGGGTTTTGTGCGGGTTTTCATTTGCCTATTTTCGTTGTCCGGTATTGAAAAATCATTGCTCCGGGATTGCGCTTCAGGAACACTGCAATTTACTGATTACCTGTTCCGCTTCCTGTTTGCACGGCCTGAATTTAGGAAATACTTAACAGCCATGAGGAATACGGATGGACAGCATCGGATACCTATGGATAATGATGCGGCGCCTGCAGAATGATGTCTTCCTTTGCAGTTTTAACCGCATAGGAGAAGCCCCGGGCAATGGCATAGGCGCCGTGCTGCCCTTTCTTGTTGAGGGCGATGAATCCTACCTGGAACTCTTTCGCCCGGTCTTTTCTGATGGCGATGATACGCTCCACGGCTTTTTTGCAGGCAGCTTCCGGGCTGTAACCGTTGCGCATCAGTTCCACTATCATGTGGGTGCCGCAGATGCGGATCACTTCTTCTCCCAACCCGCTCGAAGTGGCCGCGCCTATTGCATTGTCCACATACAACCCGGCACCGATACCTGCGGAATCGCCTACCCGCCCGTGCATTTTGAATGCCAGCCCGCTGGTGGTGACGCCGCCTGAAAGATTTTCCTGTGCATCCATCGCTATCATGGCCATGGTGTCGTGATTGGGTCTTCCGTCTTCAAAAAAAGAAGGTGCAAAAGGTCCGTGCTCTTTACGGTTTTCGATATTGACCGCCGGCTTGTACCGGCTTTCTTTCAGCCATTTACGGTAGGCCTCATCCGCAGAAGGGGAAAGTCCGGGGGATTCAAGCGGAAAGCCGTTTTCCAGTGCGAACTGCTGTGCCCCTTTTCCCACCAGCAAAACATGGGGCGTGTTTTCCATCACTTTACGCGCCACCGATATCGGATGGCGGATCTGTTCCAGCCCGGCTACAGCTCCGCAATTGGCCTGTTCATCCATGACGCAGGCGTCGAGCGTGACGATACCGTCGCGGTCGGGAAATCCGTCAAGCCCCACGCAGCACGATGCCTCGTTTTCAATGAATCGCCCACCGGCTTCAATGGCATCCAGCGCACGGCCTTTTTTCTGTAAAACTTTCCACCCAGCTGCGTTCACCCGTTTTCCATCGTCCCAGGTGGAGAGCATGATCGGCCCGGGTGCTGGGGCAGGAACGGAAAAATTTCCAAATGCAAATGCCGGACTCAGGAGTCCCGATAGTTTTAAAAAAGTTCTGCGTTGGAATGGTCTGCTCATCGTATTGATGGTTATGGGGATGAATGCTTGTGTAAATATAAGCGGCTTAGGGCATGCCTTCCGGATTTCGGATTCCGATCATCTTTGCCAGCAATACCGAACAGATCAGGGCGGTCGTGGCCGGTAACAGGAAAGTAAGTTTCGGGCCGGCATAATGCCAGCATATTCCGGCCATTGAACTGGCAATGAGCAGGGCGATGCTTTGCAGGGCGCTGAAGGTGCCGATGGCCCGGGCTGTTTCTTCTTTCGGAACCAGGTTGCTGATCAGCGCCTTGGCAATGCCTTCTGTTGCTGCCGCATAAAGGCCGTAGAAAAAAAGCAATACGGGGAATACCCAGGATGCTGTGGCAAGGGCGAAGCCACCGTAGGTCAGTGCATAAAAAATCAATCCTGCGGCCAGCATGCGTACCATACCGCTCCGGTCGGCCAGTTTGCCGAAGGGAAAAGCGGCCAGTGCATAAACGGCATTGTAGAAAATATAACAACCGATCACTCCGCTGTCCGATACGCCCGCTTCGCGGATACGCAGCAGCAGAAACATGTCGGCGCTGTTGAACAAAGCGAACAACAAAAGCACGCCCGTAAGTTTCCGGTAGGCAAGCGGACTTTTGCCGATATAGCTCAGCGAAGTGAAAAAACCGGCAGGCTTCTTTGCACTTTGAACAGTTTTTTCCTTCACAGGCTCTCTCAAAAACCGCGTGATGCACAGCGAAGCGATGCCCGGAATCGCGGCTGCATAGAAAACGAGCGCATAGTTGCCCGGAAAAAAGTGTAACAGCAGCAGGGCAATCAGCGGGCCCGCAAAAGCCCCGGCCGTATCCATGCTGCGGTGAAAGCCGAAAATACGCCCCTTGGTTGCCGGCGTTGCGGCATCACTCAACAGCGCATCGCGGGCTCCGGTGCGGATGCCTTTGCCCAGCCTGTCGGCCAGTCGGGTAAGAAATATCCATAGGGGCAGGGTACTTGCAATCATCAGGGGCTTGCTGATTGCGCTGAGTCCGTAGCCTGCCGAAATAAAGGTTTTGCGTTCACCAAGCCGGTCGCTCAGGGTGCCGAAATAGCTTTTACTCAGCCCGGCCATCGCCTCGGCAAGCCCTTCGAGCACACCGATGAACACTATCGAATACCCGATGCCGCTCAGGTAAACCGGCAGCACCGGGTACAGCATTTCACTGGCCAGATCGGTGAACAGGCTGATGAATG
>JBIIDU010000192.1:0-4726 GCA_044238165.1 Ferruginibacter sp.
AAGTTTTGTTTCAGTTCACGTGCATTGGCACCGATTTCGGGACTCTCCATGCAATCGAATGGTGTAAGCTCATGCTGCCGGGTAAAATAAGGAACAACAGCTTCCCGGAAATGGGGCACACTGTAGCAGGGAATCCGGTGAACCCGGTATCTATCGATGACATCGCATCGCGCTGTTGATGAAGTGCCGCCAAAAACGTGTATCTCAAAACCTTTGTCAGAAAGGAATTTTGCTGTTTGTGCCACGTAGGTACCGATGCCTCCTTTACCAGTATCGGGCGGAAACTCATAAGTGATGAAAGCGATGCGCAATTCCCTAACTTCTTATCCGATAAAAACAAAGTGACTTCACAACAGAAAGCATCATCAGTCGCTTCGGCATATGCCGGAATACATATGAATCGAACAGATATTTGATTGTCCAGGGACGGTATTCGGTCAGTGTATAGAGGTGACGCAACCAAAACCGGCCAACCAGCCGCTCATACGATTCCCTTCTTTTTGTTGGATGCGCGTATTGCAGCAACCGTCTTCGCCAGGCAGCCAACCCTTCTAGTCGGTTGAGTGTAGAGGATCGGATTTCATTGAAAAACGCATAATGCAGTTCTAATTCCGTTTCGTTCAGTTCCACACCAAATTCATGGAGAAAAATTTCTTTACGTATACGGCTGGATTGTTCAAGCAGCTTGTCACGTCGGGTCTGTATGGTCTGCTCCGCATGCAGCCGGTATTTCAATAATGGCAAGGGCAGGTTGGCCCCTTTTGTTTTTTTCATCAGTTCAAACCAGAGTTTAAAATCTTCGCATGGCTCGTAGTGGGCATCATAATTAAGGCTAAACGCCTGGAGCACCGACTTCCGGATCATCACGGCAGGATGCGCGAACGGAGAATCCGCCAGCAAATGGCAGCGGATATCCTCATCCGAAAGTGGGTATTCCCAAATTTGAGCGTTCCCCGTTTCGACAATGGTCTGCGCGTAAGATCCAACGATGCCGGTATCCGGATGATTTTCCAGCCATTCAACCTGCAAACGGAAACGGTCGGAATCGATCTGGTCATCGCTATCCATCCTTGCGATATACTTGCCTTGCGCCATCTCCACTCCGGCAACCAGGCTTTGGGTATAACCCGTATTTTTTCCCTTGATGATAAGCCTAAAACGTTCATCCTCTATGCTCCTCAACACGGAAAGGGTGCCATCGGTGGATGCATCATCGAAGACCAATAGTTCGAAATCGCGGAATGTCTGGTTCAGCACACACTGAATGGCTTCCCGTATGTACTTTTCCGAATTGTACACCGGCAGAATAACGGATACCACTGGCGACATGCTGCTATACGGAAATGAACGAACGGTTGATGGCGATGGTCGATTCGCCCTGATTGAAGTATATGAAATTACAATCCGTCAATTTTGTGCAAATCTGCTTTCGCAGATCGAACTCATCGTGAATTTCGATAACAAGGCATTTTACCGAACGCAGGAAATCCCGAACATAGGAGGCGTCGCGGAAAATAAATCGCTCTGCACCCTCCACATCAATTTTCAGGATATCCACGGGAACATCGAGTGCTTTGATCAATGACTTCAGACAAATTCCCCTGATGATTGACGGACCCTCAGCAGCCGTTTCTTTCAGCGCAATACTCCACTCCTTCCCGTCGCGAAAGGTACGATCGATGGACAAGGCGGTTTCACAATCCCAGATGCCACCCGCCATCACTGTGCAATTTTTCACTCCGTTGGCTGAAAGATTTTTTTCGGCAAGCCTGACATTGGCCGGAAAGGGTTCCACCGCCGTGATGGATACCTGTGGGTAGTGCCGATGGAACCAGATGGAAGTCAGGCCGATATTCGCTCCACAATCAATGATCCGCAGCGGGGTTTCGGCAAAAAACTGCGGAAACAGTTCAATCACCGGTTGATACTCCCGTTTCCCAAAAATCTGATCAGTCACTTTCCAGTCACTGCTGAGTGGACGGAGCCAGACCAGGCAATCCGGATATTCCGGCACCGGATAAGCAACAAGCCGACCTTCGGAATCTGATTCCTGCCTGCAACCACGGTATGCCAGCAACTCGTAAACATGCCCGATTTTTTCCTGCTGCCCTTTGAAGCTCCGGTCGAGTTGGAACAGGTGCCTGAATTTTAGCCTGATCTTATAGATAAGATAAAAACAGGTCAACCGCCATCCGGCATTCCGATATAGGTAAACTAATTCACTCAATGGCCTGTCTGGATTCGTAGTTGTTCATCATTGTAGCGTTTGCCTGAATAGGATGGAAAAACGTCTCTTCTCGGGCAGGTGGATAAGCTGCTGAAATCGATGCAGCCAGTAATTCAGTCTGGCCCCCTGCTGAAATGTGCTTTCCGCTTTGATACTGCAAAGCTGTTTTTTTTGCTGAATCGGAAATTGCTCGGTGAGTATCCGGGGAAGTTTATGGAATATGTGATAGGTGTCCAGATACCGATTCTTTTGATTGATTATTTCCGTCAGTAAGGATTCGTAAGGGTCTTTTTCCAACAATTCCTCGATTTTCCGAACCGACCCGTAAAAATCAGTAGGATCTATCAGGCACATTGCATTCAGATCAAAATAGTTGCCGATGTCCGGACAACCGAAATAAACAGGCAACGTATGGCTTAGAAAACAATCAGTAAGTTTTTCTGTGAAATAACCAGGTATTACCGAATTTTCTATGGCAATGGAATATTTATAATCCCGAAGCGCATCGTACTTATCCTTTACCGGATTGAAACCTTTGCCGTAGACATCCAGCCGGTCTTTGAAATGACCGATCAGCTTATTGACGAGAGCGAAGCGAAGCTTATGGCCGGGAAGCCAGGTCTGGTCAGAACAAACCACAGAAATTTTCTTGCTTTTGGGGATAAGGTGCGGTGCTGATACAAAATCATAATCCTGATCTATCATCCAGGTGTTCAACTCATGGGTAGGTACGATGTGGCGGTGGTTCAAATCTGTCCGGCAGGTGACAATAGCAGCAAACTGGTCGAGAAATCGCTGATTGAAATACCGCTGGTCGTGCACTTCATCGGTCAGGTAAATGATGTTCTGAGGCGGGCAAATCACTTCTTCGGAAGTGCCTTTGATTCCTCCCCAAATAATCCAGTAATCATATTCGCCCCGGCCTGGTTCAAAATCATATTGATAGCTGCCAAAAACCGGAGAGGACGGAACATGTTGGTTGAAGTCGATATGGGTCCAGGGACTGGATAACCGTATTTTGATCATGCTATTGACTGGTCAGCATTTTTTTTTACCCGTTGGGCAAACACATCGATATACAAAGTTCGTTCGCGGATGACCATAAAGGAGAACCCCCTGGCTTCAAACTCCTGACGGATGGCCGGCAAACTCTTCCATCCGTCGTGGGTTTCCAGATATACGGCGCAGGTATCGGGCAAGGATGCGATACAGCTGGGAAAAAAATCCAACTCAGCGCCTTCGATGTCCATCTTCAATATCAGTTTATCGGCCGGCTGGATGCCGGGCATCACGTCCTGCAGCGACATCGCCGGGACCTCCACGGTATGGCAGGAGGTTTTTTTATCAGTGGTTACGGCCATATTGCTGCCCCAGATTTCCAGCGACAAGCCGTTTCCGGAAGCTGAAAGAGCCTTATTGTGTGCGGTCGTCAGATCAATCCTGTTTTGCAACATGTTGTTGGTGAGTTGCTTAAAGTTGACCGGATGGGGTTCGACACATATTTTCTTACAATCAGGAAATTTTTCGTGAATGAGCATGGTGAAATATCCCTGGTAGGCTCCACAGTCGATACTGAAGTCAGGAACAAACTGCAAACGGTTCAGATTGTACAGACCGTGTTTGACAAATTCTTCGCAGATAGCCATCTGAAATGGATCAAAAAGATCAAATTCGACCGTTGCATTGCCAAAATGAGGAAGTGTCAGTCCAACTGTATGATTTTCCCTGTTCCCGGCAAATAGACGGCGAAAGGGGGAAACATGTCCGATTTCAATTGCCCTCCGAAACCGGAACAGATCGTTCATCCGGTTGTTCCGGCGAAAGCGCATCGCGAACCAACCGGCTACAAAAAGCAGCCGCATGTCGGTAGCGGCCCGACAGAATAGACTCATCAATCTATTATGCTTTACGGGATAGTGCACGTTGCAAACGTTTTTGCCACCTTAATCCGGACTTACGGAGAGAAGCAACAGATTGGTGGGCGTATAAACGAAACGGATAAGAAAAAATCTGCCAGTCTGAAATTACAGGTGAAGGCATCCGGCTGTTCAGCAACTTCATAACCCGGATAAAGAGTTTCTGATTTAGGTGGATGGAATCAAAATAATAAGCGCTGTTGGTCATTTTCCCTGATGCATCAAGAAGATATTTTGACATGTCCAGAAAGCAAATTTTCGATTCGGCAGACCGGTTCGCCAGCATCCGGTTAAAGCAATCGGTAGCTTCGTTTCGCTGCTCGACCGTACCAAAATACGGGTATTCCAGATTGGGATTCAATTCCATGAAATTTGCCGAATAAACGGCATTCCATATTACCACCCGAAAGCCCGCCGAACGGACATGCTCCACCAGCATCCAGTAGTTGTCAACACAAGCCGCCACCACCTCCGTAAGCGATTTCCCTGATTGTTGGCACTGCTTGAGGATATGCGCCCTGCAATCGATTTCACCGAAAGAGAGCAATACGATGTCTTTCTGCTTATCCAGCCCGGACAATCT
>JBIIDU010000193.1:0-4719 GCA_044238165.1 Ferruginibacter sp.
TAAGGTCGTGCGATCCGCCGATGAGTACGATTGTTTTGTTCATTTTCAGCAGCTCGCCGACTACGGTTTTGATGGACGCATAGCTGTCGTACAGCGAAGCGCCGCAGCGGATATTGCCGATATCGGCCACTTTGACCTCGGAGTGCCAGTAGTGCAGGGGATAAAGTTCTTTCCTTACGGCATCGGCGGCCGCGAAAGGGTCGGACGCCGCTTCTCCCATTCCCCGGTATTCCCCGGTACCGGCCAAGAGGATATCAGCGGCGCCGATATCGGGAATTTCATCGCGGTAAGTGGCAAGATGTTTAGCCAGTTGTTCGTCGTTAAAAAGCTGCTGCCCTCCATAATTGTCGTTGTTGACCGGAGAAATGAAATCAATGAGGTCGTACATGGATGGAATTTGCGGCAAACTTAATCAATTTGTTGTAGCAAGTCGGTACACATCCCGATGCATGTTTCCGTTTCAGATGTTCAGGGAGAGGGGGTTATACCCAGTTGTTCTTATGCGCCATCGATATGATTTGCGCTTTGGAGGTGACGTGCAGTTTGCTGTACAGGTTGGCAATATGCTTGCGTACGGTAAGCACGCTCAGGTTGAGTTCAACCGCTATGCGTTTTGAATCCCAGCCGTTCACCATATGCTGGAGGATTTCACGCTCCCGGTCTGTGATGATGTGCGAAAGGGATTGGGCATTTTCCGGAGCATCTTTTTTGCTCATTTTGCTCATCAGGTTGAGCGCTTTTCGTGCAACCGGCGGGCTGAGCGGGGCACCGCCTATTTCCAAGACGTTCAGCACCGCGTCGTAAAGCACATTTCCGGGTTCGTTTTTGAGCAGATAACCGGAGGCACCTCCACGGATAGCTTCAAATATCTTGTCATCGTCATCGAAAACCGAAAAAACAATGAAATGGATCTGGGGGTATATCGATTTGCCGATTTTGATGGTATCGATTCCGTTCATCCCGGGCATTTCCAAATCCACAAATATGATTTGCGGCATTTTGTCGTGCGGCATCCGTTTCAGCTGTTCCAGGCATTCATGGCCATCGGCTGCTACAAAGATGATTTCAAGTTCTTCAATCTCATTCACCTTCTGCCTGAATGAGAGTTGATTGAACTTATTGTCTTCAACAAATGCGATCTTTACGGGCATTGGTAACAGGAATTAAATCGGGTCAGGCCCTCAGGCAAATGCAACCTCCGATCTAAAAATGAAGTTAGCATAAAAAAATATAAATAAAAATCTTTTTTTGTTCAGATCGCCGCTTCAACATCCTTCTTGCCCTTTATGAAAAGCGTTGTGCCACCGGCCACGCTTTTGCGCCAGCCTATTTCCATATTTCCTTCTCTTGCACGTTTTTTCATGTTCGCCATGCCATTGCCTTCCTGCAAGTCCGCTGTGGGGGGAGGCAGGCCCACACCATCATCGGTAATATCGATTTCCCAGTTTTCTGCTTTACTTTCAAAACTTATGGCCACACGGCTCCCATTGCTGTGCTTCACGGCATTGGTGATGCCTTCCTGCAGAATCTTGAGCAGGTGTAGTCCGGGAGCAGGCCCGAGGAGGTGGTCAGTGCCTATTTTTTCTTCAAAGCGGAAATCGAAGTGGCGGTAACTCTTTTGCAGATTAAGCACATATACTTTGAGCCGGTCGGCAATGGCCGTGAACGAAAGCACTTCTCGGGTCAGCACCCATATGGTGTCGTTGAGTTGTGATACGATGGCACTCGCGTTCTTGTTGAGTTCCGATACGGCATTTTTCTCTTCTTCGCTTTTGGCAATTTTTCCGATGTTCGAGGCGTTGAGGCTGATGGCCGCCGCGTATGAACCGAGTTGGTCGTGCAAGTCGGCCGCAATCCGCTTCCGTTCCTGTTCCCGGGCCTCGCTTATGGCTTTCTGGAGTTCGGCTCCTTTTTCCAGCCGGCTGATTTCCATGTTTTGTTCTTTTCTTTTTCGGTTGTTGTAATAAACGAAAAAGCCAAAAGGCAGTAAAATTCCGCCGGTGATGAGTATTCCCTGGATCAATTGTTTTTTTCTGGTGAGCTCGAGCTGTTGCTGCAGGATGGTTTTTTCCTTTTGCTGCAATTGATATTTCGATTCCAGTGCAGAAATCGTTTCCAGATCGTGTTGGTATTCCAAAGAGTCCTTCAAGGTCAGAAGCAGATTGACGGTTGTACTGTAATCTTCAAGCCTACCCTCCCGGCGGTAGTTTTCTGCGAGAGCGGAATAAAGGCTCAGCAGATGATTGGTCTGGTGGTTTTCTTTCGAAACAAGGATGCCCCTGCGCAGCGCCGCAATGCTTTTGTCGGACTGACGGGTGTCCAGATAAAACTGCCCCGTTTCAAGGAGGCCGGAAATCAGGAATTCAGGGTCGCCGATTTTTTCCCGGGCCAGCAGGCTTTTTTCAAGAAAAACTTCAGCGCTGTCTCTATTTCCCGAATCACGTATGATTGCCGCATACGTGTTGTATGCGTTGGCCTCCAGTCCTAAATTTTCACTTTTCCTGGCATCTTCTATGGCCTGATTGATGAAGTAAAAAGCGGAGTCTTTTTTTTGCAGGTGACGATAAGTCCGGGCCATATGGAAGGCAATTTCTCCACGTTTGTCTTTGGCGTTGTTTTGCTCCGAGGTCTGTAATGCTTTTCGAAACATTCTCAGCGCATCCGGATATTCAGAACGATCGTTGTGGATTTTGCCAGTTATTGTCATGCACCTCACGAGTAAGTCAGGATTGCCGTTTCTTTGCGCTTCCTGAACCGTGGCAAGAGAATATTTCAGCGCTTCGGACAGTTTTTTTTGTTTTACCAGGATGTTGGCAACTTCCACTTTGACGGCATCTGACAGTTCCGGTACCTGAGCCATGCGCGGATCTTCCATCAGCCGGTTGAGCAGGTAACTTGCCGAGTCCAGTTTTCCCTTTTCAATCAAATAAGCGGCTTCAAAAAACTTCACTTTTGCTGGGCCTGTGAAGCCGGTATCTTTTTCAGTCAGTTGCCTGGCCCTGGTCACATAGAACCCAAGACTGTCGCTGTGCAACGATTCGTTCTGTTCACAAAGTTTGAAGAGAAGTTCGGTTTTTGTCTCTTCCGGTTTTTGGGTATCCCAGAACTCTTTTCTGAGGGTCTCAATACGGCTGGTTTGGCCTTTGGTGTGCAGAAGCATGCACACCAAAAGCAACGTCATCAGGAGCGGCAAAATTTTATTTTTCATCCAATCTTGTTCAACTAAGGAACTTTTCGAATCCGGAGTATGAACTCCCATTTGCGGCAGTTTAATCAGTGCCGTCTTTGCCTGATGAATGGGCAGCTTCCTCCGGAAACAAAAAGTCACAGACGGGGATGACCCAGCCCGGGAATTTTTTGTGTAAACATATGCACGGTTCAAGAATGGAAAATTAGAGGAATATTCATCCCCTTTACATTTGTAATACAAATTAGGTATATAGTATAAGGGAAAATAACATGCTTAAGATTAGCAATCAATCGCTTGAGTTTATCAATGCCCCTCCGTATTCGTATGTAAAAATGCCGAACCGTAGAGACATTCCGGGTCAACAAACATTTTTTAATTATTTTCAGTATTGAAACTCCAATTCAACTTTCATGCACAACCAACATAAGCTGCTGAGGGTGTTGCAGCTCATCAGTTTGCTCAAGGCACATCCTCCCAAGAGCATCGGGCAGATTTCTTCTGTACTGAAAAGTACCGAGAGGACCGTTTACCGTTATCTTTCCCTTCTGGATGCTGCGGGCTTTTCTGTTGAGCGCAGCGGGAACGGATGTTTCTCCATTTTTTCCGATGACGGCAAATCGGGGGAGCTTCATTTTTCTCAGGAAGAAGTCGGACTGATGAAGCGCTTGCTGCTTACCGTAGGCCGCGACCACCGGCTGAAGGACAGTATTTTGAAAAAAATCCATGTTCATTCCGAAGCGGAAATCAGCGCCGGAACGCTGCTCAAGGCCCACCTCGGAAAATTGACCGAAACAATATTGTCGGCCATGCATGCTCGCCGCCAGCTGCTGATCCACAAATACCATAGTGTTCACTCGGATAAGGTCAGCGACCGGCTCGTGGAACCTGTCAAATTCACCGACGATTTCCGGAATCTTGCCGCCTATGAAATTACATCAGGTAAGATCAAATTTTTCCATATTGAAAGAATGGCCACGGCTGAAATCCGCAAAACACGTTTTCAACATGCCGACAAGCACCGGTATAAGATTCCTGATGTATTCGGTTTTCATGAAACCTCGAATCCCTTTGAGGTGGAACTTATCTTACCGCTCAGGGCTGCAGTTTTGCTCCGCGAGGAATATCCCATGACTGCACCCCTGATAGTGCCCGAAGCATCGAAAAAGAAGTATCGCTTCAAAGCCGTCGTGTACGACTTCAAGCCGGTAACCCGCTTTGTGATGGGCTTTCTGGATGAAATTGAAATCCTGGGGGGAAGTCCTTTCAAAACGCATCTGCAAGGCCATATCGGCAAACTGCTCCGAAATAAGATAAGGCTCTGACCGGGGGCACTGGCTTTTATCTGAACCGGCATATCTCAAAAAGAAAGAGACCGTTTGAAACGGTCTCTTTCTTTTAAAGGTTTATTTCTTCTTATCGTTTATTGAACTTGGTCACAATCACTTCCCCTCCCGTTTGTACTTTGACAACATAGGTGCCTGCCGCAAATTGCCGGGCATTGATGTTGACATTGTTGATTCCGGAAATCA
>JBIIDU010000030.1:0-16185 GCA_044238165.1 Ferruginibacter sp.
CCTTGAAAGTTGTATTGGTTTCACGATTCCGTTATTTAGTTTTTCAGCAGCAGGTACGTGATGAATACGGGTATTGCGGATAGCAGCACCTGTTTTGCCACGTTGCCGAACTCCTTGTTTTCGGGCCGTTCCGGAACGGTGATGGTGCATCCTTCTTCCACACGCGGATAGAAGTGCAGGAAAAAGATATTTTTGGTGCGACGGCTTTTCCCGTTGGCATAGGTTACATAAATCCTGTTGCGCCAGGGCCTTACACCGAAGCCGCCGGCTTTGTCGATATAGTAGGGCAGCCTTTTGCTTTTGCTGTCAAACGTTATTTTAAGCGGCGATTGTACCCTGCCTCTGACTTTTACGAAGGGGTCTGTTTCCGGAATCATCAATACGTCTCCTTTCTGCAGAATAACATTATGCCTTGAGTCGCGGTAACGCAGTGCCCGGTACAGGTCGATGCTCACAGGTTCGTCTGTGGTATTGTATTGTTTTTTCAGCCGAACCAACTCTAGGGAATCCATATCGGAGGGGGGCATGAAATTGTCGCGGTTGTAATCGCTTTTTTTGCGGAAAAGCAAAACGCCTCCGGCATTGGCATTCTCGCGGAGCCCGCCTGCCCGTTCAATGAAGGAGCTGAGCTTCTCCGTTTTGTCGAGCCGTGCATACGTGCCAGGATATTTCACCTGGCCCTGCAGGGTGATGTTTTCCTGCATTTCAAATTCGGGGTTTCGGCGGACGTGCACTTCGTCGTAGGGTTTGAGCAATACGCCCGAGGCAATGGCATCCAGCTCCAAGTTGGCATTGATGGCGTAGGAGCGTACGATAGTTTTTGTTGGCTTGATGCCCAATTGGGCCGAGTCGGTATCGGTGATACTGGAAATCTCGAGCCTTCCGTATTCCGCAGAAGGTTTCAGCCCGCCCGAAAGCAGGATCAGGTCCTGCAATGTCATACCTCCGTGCAATGTCATTTTCCCTTCGCGGCGTACTTCGCCGTCGATGCTTACAAATTGCTGTTCGCCGAATTCACTTTTATGGAGCAGCCGGATGATATCGTTGGGCGCAAGGGAGATGTTCTGAGATCCTGTTGGTCCCTGACGTTCCAGTTCGGCCAGGTTCACTTCAATCTTTTGGGTTTTGAAATTGGCCGTGTCGCCGGCGTTCCTGAACACATAGGCCCTGTAGAGATAAGTACCCGCAGTAAGTCCGCCTGCACGGTTGATAAGGTCAAACAGCCTGTCATCTTTGCGGATTTCGTATATGCCGGGATAGGTGATGGCACCCTGCAACTCCACTTTGTTGATGATGCCCGGGCGGATCAAATCGGCCCGGACCACATCTCCGTCACGCAACGGAACCTGCGGGCTGGAGGGCGAGGCGCCCACACTGCGTATCAACTGTTTCTCATTTTCAGTGCCGATGATGCTTACCGTGCTGGTGAGGGCTTCGGGTGTGAATCCTCCGGCATAACGGATCAGTTCTTGCAGGCCCTCCTCTTTGCGGAGCTGGTAATACATGGGCCTTTTGAACTGGCCCGTGGCCATTACTTTCTTGTTGTAAAAGCCAACTACTACAAAGTCATTGTTTTGCAGGTAGACTTTCCTGCCCATTTCGCCGTTGAGGAGGTATTGGTAGAGGTCTACCGTCTCCATCACTTTACCATCGCGTTTGATGGCTATTTCACGGAGATTGCCGTTGGGGGTCATGCCACCGGCCAGGCCGATGGCTGCAAACGCATTTCCGAAGGCGGAGATGGTTTTGGGTCCGGGGTTGTTCACTTCGCCCACCACATTGATGTTGATGCTGCGGGGTTGCCCCATCGTCACCTGTATTTTCGTTCCCCCGGGGGCCCTGGCTGCGAATTTTGAGCGGATGATCTGCTGCGCGTTTTCGAAACTGAGCCCCTGCACCGAGATTTTACCGATACGGGAGGGGAAAATGGTACCGTCGCGTGCCACCACATAATCTTCCTGAAATTCTCCGCCACCCCAAAGTGATACGATGATGTGATCACCCACACCGATGGGGTAGTCGGAAGGAGGTGTGGAAAGTTCGGTGACATCTGTAATGGCGGCGTTGCTGAAAACATCGGCTCCATAGGTGGCATCGGTCCTTTCTTTAAGCGGGTAATAGGAGCGGGGCTTCAAAGTGTCGCTGCCGTCAATGCCGGTTTTTTTGGCGGCGGGGATTGCCTTGTTCAGGTCGGACGCGGGCTTACCTGCAGCCGGTTTACTGTCTTTCAACAGGGCGTCCAGTTCTGCGGAGCTCATACCTGCGGGGTTTATGCCCGGAGGCAGCATATCGGCAATTTGCCCGGGTGTGGGTGTCACCGGCTGGCTCAAACCGTTGAGTCCGGCGGTAAGAAGCAGGATAAGAAAATACTTAAACTTTCCCGAGAAAAACCGGGGCTTTGGGAGCATTGTTCAAGGATATTTAATTGTAAATACTTGATTACTAAATTACTAACGTAAAAAAATGGCTTATAGTATGGGGTGGGCAAGTGCAAGGCTGAACTCGTCCCATATTTCCTTCACAATGTCGGAGGCTGGCTGTATTTTTCTAATCAGGGCCGAAACCTGTCCTATTTCCAGTTCGCCCTCAACGAGATCGCCCTCGAACATGCCTTTTTTGGCTCTACCCCTGCCTAGGATCGCTTTCAGTTCCGAATCGGGGGCACCTGTTTGCTCGGCAGCGCTGATTTGCGTATAGAAATTATTTTTCAGGAGTCTGACCGGTGTCAGTTTTTTCAAAGAAAGCTGGGTATCACCCTCTTGCGCCTCAATCACCTTGTTTTTAAAATTGGTATGTGAGGAGGCTTCCTCACTGGCTACAAAGCGGCTGCCTATTTGCACGCCCTCGGCACCGAGCACCATGGTGCTCAGCATCTGTCTGCCGGTGGCGATTCCTCCTGCGGCAATGACCGGTATTTTCACTGCCTTGCAAACGGCAGGAATGAGCACGAGGGTGGTGGTTTCCTCCCTGCCATTGTGTCCGCCTGCTTCAAATCCTTCGGCGACAATGGCGTCGCAACCCGCTTCCTCGGCCTTGAGGGCGAACTTGCTGCTGCTGACCACGTGCACCACAGTGATGCCTGCCGCTTTCAGCTCTGCCGTCCAGGTTTTGGGATTTCCTGCGGAGGTGAATACAATGGGTATTTTTTCGGCGATGACGGTTTCTATATGCTTGTCCACATCCGGATAGAGCAGTGGGATATTTACACCGAAGGGGCGGTTGGTGGCCGCCTTGCATTTGGCAATATGCTCCTTCAGTACCTCCGGATACATACTGCCACTTCCAATCAATCCGAGCCCGCCGGCATTGCTTACCGCCGACGCCAATCGCCAGCCGCTGGCCCAGATCATTCCACCCTGTATGATGGGATAATCGGTTTTCAGCAGTCGGGTGATGCGGTTGGTGAACATCATCTTAAATGGATATGAAAAGGGGGCGACGTTTGGACGTATCCATCTGCAAGCTAAACAATTGCTACCGAAAAATAAGGGCAGGTTGGCGATGACAGTCGTCAGCCCAGGTCGATATTGGTATCGTCGCCGATGTTCAGCGAACGTGTTTCGCCCTTGATGCTGGTATCGCTGCCAATCAGCGAGTCATCGAGCACAATGTCATGAAGTTTCGTGTATGCGCCGATGATGGAGTTTTTGACGATGGTGTAATTCATCAGAGTATGGTCGCCGATGCTCACATTGGGGCCGATTACGGAGTTTTTTATGTCGCAGCCCTCACCGATGCTCACCGGTGGAATGAGGATGGTGTTTTCATAGGTATGCGCTTCAGGAACCGTACCGCCGAATTTTTTAAGCATGGTGGCGTTCGAATCCAGCAGGGTCTCTTTTTTGCCGCAGTCGAACCAGTTCTGCACCTTGAAGTATTTCAGGCGGGCTCCTTTCTGTATCATACATTCCAAGGCATCGGTGATGCTGAATTCTTCGTGTTGCTTCTCGCCCAGCTCAATGATGCGTTTGATGCAGGTGAACAGGAAATGGGTCTCCACAATCTTGTAGATGCCCACCATGGCCAGGTTGCTTTTGGGAATGGCGGGTTTTTCAACCATCCGGGTGATATAGCCTTCTTCATTGACTTCGGCCACCCCGAAATTGCGCGGGTCATCTACTTTCTTGAGGCCGATCATGGAATCGGGCGAACGGATGATTTCGGCAACATTATAGTCGGCGATGGTATCGCCCAGTACGATGAAGACCTGGTCGGTACCCACCAGTTCACGGGCCAGATCGATGGCGGGTCCGGTGCCGGAGCGCTCGTTCTGGTATACGAAATGGCAGTTGAGATGGCTGTGGCGTGTCTTCACATAATCCTGGATCTTGTCGCCCAGATAACCGACAATGAAAATGAAGTCGCGGATGCCGGCTTCCTCCAGCTGGTCGATGATAATGCCCAGTACCGTTTTTCCAGCCAGGGGAATCAGGGCTTTAGGTTGGGTATAGGTGTGCGGCCTCAACTTTGTTCCCGCCCCCGCAACGGGGATGATTGCCTTCATGGTAGTAATTTTAAAATCTGCCTCTTCCGCATCAGTCGTTTTCACCGAAATTCCGGGCGGTGAAAGTAAGTTTTTTTGTGAAGATGGAACACAAACCCGGGATGCCGCTCTGCGGATTCTGTACATGAGATTTACAAACCGGAGGCTTTATTGTTCAGGCCTCGAGGCCGATTCTGCACCGCTCCTTGTATCTTTGAGCCGTAATCAACTGTACATATGCAAAGAGATCAACAGGTCTTCGATATCATCAAAAATGAACTGCACCGCCAGCGCCACGGGCTGGAGCTGATTGCTTCGGAAAACTTCACCTCGCTGCAGGTGATGGAGGCCGCAGGCTCGGTGATGACCAATAAATATGCGGAAGGATATCCAGGCCGCAGGTATTATGCCGGTTGCGAGTGGGTTGACCAGACCGAGCAGCTGGCCATCGACCGGTTGAAAGCCATATTCGGATGTGCATACGCCAACGTGCAGCCTCACAGCGGCGCCCAGGCCAATGCGGCTGTGGCGCTGGCTCTGCTGAATCCGGGCGACCGAATTCTGGGTCTCGACCTCAGCATGGGCGGCCATCTGACCCACGGCTCGCCGGTCAATTATTCGGGCCGGCTTTATGAGGCTCATTTTTATGGTGTGGTGCGCGAAACTGGTTTGGTCGATTATGAGACGCTGGAGAAAAAGGCGCGGGAACTGAAGCCAAAGCTGATTTTCTGTGGCGCCTCGGCTTATAGCCGAGACTGGGACTATGCCCGCATCCGCCGGGTAGCCGACGAGGTAGGGGCGTTCCTGCAGTGCGATATGGCGCATCCTGCCGGATTGATTGCCAAAGGACTGCTTTCATCTCCCTTCGAGCATTGCCATGTAGTAACTTCCACTACGCACAAAACCCTGCGCGGGCCGAGGGGCGGTATCATTCTGATGAAAAATGATTTCGACAATCCCTTCGGGCTCAAGGACGTTAAGGGCAATATCCGTCCGATGAGCAACCTGCTCGATATGGCCGTATTTCCCGGCATCCAGGGCGGTCCGCTGGAGCATATCATTGCGGCAAAGGCGGTGGCTTTTGGAGAGATCCTGACAGATGACTTCGGGGTTTATGCCCGGCAGGTGGTGGCCAATGCATCCGCACTGGCAGCGGCTTTCGTTTCGATGGGCTATGAGCTCATCAGCCGGGGCACCGACAATCACCTGATGCTGATTGATCTGCGCAATAAGAATGTTTCGGGCAAGAAGGCCGAACAAGCCCTGGTGAAAGCCGATATCACCCTCAATAAGAACATGGTGCCTTTTGATGACAAGAGCGCCTTCATTACTTCCGGAATCCGTATCGGAACTCCGGCCATCACTACGCGCGGTATGCGGGAGGAGCATATGTCCTTCATCGCCGAATGTGTGGACGCCGTCATTCGCGACGCGGATTCGGATAGCGTCCTTGTTTCCGTAAAAAAGAAGGTTAACGAATTTATGACGCAGTTTCCACTTTATCCTGAATTGGACCGATAGCGGAATCTTGAATATTGAATTTCGAATTCTGGAGGAATCCACGACCGGACAATGTCTTCCTGAACGCTGAAGAAATTGTTTGTATGTGGTTATTTCACATCAAGTCCTCAATACCCCGAAGTGGGTATTTATGGGGGAATTTCACCTCCAGCTCTATCTTGCTTCAATTTATTGATTACTTTTAAATCGGCTGTCGTAAAGCTGATTGGTGTTAGTTTATTCCCCGGTCACTATGAGCAGCCGCAATCCATTCCCCTGAAGCTTAATCCGGTTAAAAATCCGGCACTGCCGGAATGTTTTTTCACCCGGCCGGGGATTTGCTCAAGGTTTGTCTTGCAAGTAACCGCCTGAAATTTATTCTGATTAATGTCCTTTATTTCCAAAGCCGTTCGCCCGACCTACGTTCTTCTTTTGTTGTTCTTCTCAGGTTTTGCTTTCGCACAAGCTCCCCCGAATGATCTTTGCAGCAATCCTTCCGTGATCAGCATTCCCAATGCGGGATATGCCCTGGGGGTTTTCAATTCCGATACGATCGACCTCACGAATGCCACGGTGGAGACCGGTGAAAATTTTCCGGCGGCCATATTTGTGGCGGGACAGGATAAGAAATCCATCTGGTACAGGTTCACGCTGCCCACAATCCGTTCTGTGCGGGTTACGCTTACGCAGCCGGGTGTGGCTATCGCTGCCGGTGATGCGGGCTTCTCCGTTTACAAAACTGCAAACTGCCTGCCGGGTACTCCGGATCTCAGCACCAAACTGACCCCAATAGCCACTTTCGGCAATAGCCTACACCCTTGTGCCGATGCAGGCGATTACCTGGTACAGGTATCTTCCAACCAGGCAGCGAACGGGCCCGTGTTCATCCAGCTTGAGCTGTCGGATGCTACCGGTGCCTTATACGACCGCCCCGCTCAGGCCTATGCTTTTGGGGTGGCAGGCAACTATGCACGGTATGTCGATTTTAACACCGAGTGTCACTCGCTGGAAGACGCAACAGAGGTGTGCAATGGCTTTGTCAACCGGCAGGATTACCGAAAATCAGCCTGGTTCACGTTCACCACACCTGCTTACTATGATTATATGTCGGTGCTGCTCAGCGGTGTTCCCGGCCGCCCGTTCAACAGCGCATTGGGCAATTTCGGGTATACGCTTTACCGGGGTAATGCAACTACAATGCCGCTCTCCTCGCTGATCAATGTGCAGGGTTGCGATTCACTGAGGTCCGATGGCTATTATGCGGCCTATAAGCTCTATCGTTGCGGAGATTTACTTCCGGGAACTACATACACCATCCAGCTTTTTTTCCATGGCGATTTCAAGGACGATTTGCGGCTGGGTATTTTCACAGGTGGAACCGGTCCAACCAATGCACCGGAGCCGGTCCTGGGCTCTGTGCCTGCACCCAACTCAATGGGCATGCTTCCTGCCAGTCCCAATGGTACGAACACGAGTGTTAGTGATGTTTTCGGATGCAACAGCCGGCTTGCCAACAGAAACTGCATACCTGCAGCGCCGGATACCGGGGTGGTTGTAGGCGCCCAGCTCTATAATCTTGGTTCTTACTTTACTTTTTCTCTTGCAGGTACCAGCGCAATCAATTTTTACCTGGGGAATGCCCAGTGCGGACCCGCTCCGGTAATGCGACTTTTCAAACAACAATTGACTGCAAGTTGCAACGGACTGGATACTGCGAACATAGTCGATGTATTGGGCCAAGGGAGTCGACGTATTGATTGTTTGCCCGCAGGCAATTACACATTACAGGTGCTGGGAATTGAAGCACCTGCCCCCTCATATAATTTCACCCATTACACCGCTACGGGTAATTACGAGCAGTGCCTTTTGTCTCATCTGGGCTCCCGGTTCAACCTGGGGCTTACGGTGTATAGCCTGAATCCATCTAACCGCTTTTCACTTTCTGTACAGGGAGCTTTCGACACCATCAACCGGGTATCGAACCTGATGGCTCCTCTTACCGACGGAGGAACGTATACTGCGCAGGCCGATACTTTCGGATGCCTGAATACGCTGCGGCCTTCCGACACTACCTGCGCGCCCGGATTCAATAAGGTGATCTATCGGCAATTCAGCGTGGCCGACAGTGGCATTGTAACCTTTTCAGGCCTCACTTATCCCTTTGCCTACAAGGTATACCAGGGCGATGCCGGCGCACTGGCCGCTGCACAAAACATCTTCAGTTATCCCGATACCATTTCAGGACTGGTGCCCCGTACACTGTGCATGGATTATTATACCGGGTGCTATTCCAAAAGAATGTGTGTAGTGCCCGGAAACTATACCCTCACCAGTTTCGGCGGCGACGGGCAGGTTGGTGCGGGTGATCAGCCCACACTCAACTACAATCTGGTCAGCACCGTGCATCACAGTCCCTCCACCGCGCAGGACATGGGCAGCATCATCGATACGCTGGGCCCAACAGGAGGTACCCTGTATTCGGATCTGGATTACTGGAGTTGCCGCGACAATGCCGACACCATCAATGGCTATGCACCCTGTGTGATATCGGGCAATCCTGCCACCAAGGCCATTTACCGGCAGTTCTATCTCAGGGAACCAGCCCTAGTTTCCATCAACGACATTTATTATTCAGGCTGTGTGAATGTCGCTTTCGGGTCAAAGACACTGTTCAAAGGCAAGGCAACCGACGGCCCGGGTGGCCTTGTATCGCTGGGCAGTCAATGGGATTGCTTTCATCAGGCATCCACCACCAATAGCTGCACTCCGCTGGATTCGGGCTGGTACACCGTGGTAAGTTATGGCATCGGTCCTACCTTCGACAATCCGTTTCAGGCCCTTAATGGTTATGGCGGATATGGTTCTTATGTGGGCTACCAAGATCGGTTCAGCATCACCATCACGATAACATGCCGCGGGCCCGAATTCAACAGGCCATATAAGGCATCGATCGACACCACTACCAACCAGCCCTATCTGGTACAGTGGGGCAATCGAATCGACCATACGCCCGCTTATCCGCATACCGACACCACATACATCCTTCAGGAGGAATTTTTCAACTGCACGCTCGATACCCCCTTTGCAGCGCACCCTGTCAATGCATGCGCCAGCGATGTGAACCGTGTGGCGTATTATGTGTTCCGCACTACGCAGGACGCCTACGTGCAAATAGATACCAAAGGGTACTACGGCGTTTTGTTCGACCGTGATGTGCGGACGGATTCCCTGCTATTCCCCGGCCTTACTCCGGTACAGCCCTGCCTTTCTTCCTCCGGTCACATCCAGATTTGTAAGATGAGGCCGGGCAATTATACGTTGGTGATTTTTGCAAAAGATGCCAATTCCTGCGCCAGTGTGCAGCCCACGATTTATATCGACAAGATTGGTTATTCACGTTTTGATTTTGCCAAAAGCGCCTATGATTTCGGTGTGGTGGCGCCCGACAGCGTTTATCATTATGGCAAGACCGGGGACGTCAATCCGCTGGATGCAACAAGAAAACCCAGCAACGATTTCTTCTACTGCACCACCGGTGCCTTTTCATCGGATCCTACCGAATCGGCCTGCGATGCAGTGAATAACAATATCTACAAAAGTGGAACCAATGTGCGTCTCTGGGATTCTTCCTTTCTACCTTCTTATGCTGCCAACTCACGGCGCAATCTCTGGTACACGTTTGTGGTCAATCAGGGCGGGTATGTGCGGGTAAAGGTTGAGAACAAAACCATCGGCAAGGGTTTCCAATATCGCTTTGCGATTTACCGGAGCAATGTTAACGCAGGCCTACCCTTCAGTACCATACAAAGCACCGGTCAGGTGGACTCCACAACTGCCCAGGGACTCACATACATAACGCACAACGAGTCCTATAACTATTGCTTTAACGCCCCTGGCGAAATCTCTTTTTACCGCGACCCCTGCAATGCCTCAACCGACCGGTACTATATTGTCGTGGATAATCCCAATGCCTATCCGTTCGACTTTCCGGGCATGAAACCCAATAGCCAGGTCGAAGTGTCAGTGCTGGTGGATTCGGTGACACTGGTCAGACCCAAATTCGATCATTATTATCAGGCCAATAATCTGGGCGCTATCAATTCGGCTACGGTGACCCGCGGTGCGGTGGACAATTATTCCTGTGCCACACGAGACGCCCCCGACCCGGAATACATCACTGCCAGCTATGCCCCCAAAACAATTTGGTATAAATTTTCTACCGCATTGAGCGGAGACGTCCGTTATCGGATTGTGGTGAACGGTGCTGTAAAATATGACGCGCTATATGAGGTACAGCTCCTGCGTCAGGCCATTCCCGGCGATTCCACATCAACAGGCCTTCTTCTCCAGAATTCGGCAAGAAGCACGGTCTATGACGCTTCCACCAATTCCTACTGGGCAACCACCTGCGTTAGTCCGGGTACTTATTACCTCTTCCTCACCGGATACAACCAGCTCAATGAATATGTTTATCCGGAAGTGCAGGTGCTCGAACAGCTGGGCGATTACTGTTCCAAACCCATAGCGACCCAACTTTCCGGACCTGGCAGCACTTCGGCTCCCATGCTTGTGAACTGCCATACCATCGGCACCGATTATGGCGAGTTCGGACCCCAGCTTACCTGCCCTGTGGGTGCCGCCACTGACCAATACAAAAGCTCCTGGTTCCGGCTCGACATTACCGGCACCGACGTGCTGGATGTTACAACTTACCTCGCGGAGAATACCAATGCCTCCTCTTCGGAAATCAAGTACCGGCTGATGACGGGTAATTGCGGCGCCATGCAGGAGCAAAGTTGTGTGCTGGATGCGCTGACACAAAATACCTATGAATGTCTGGTGCCGGGGCAGAGTTATTATGTGCAGGTATTCACGCCCCTACTTGCAAACGGACAGCCGGTGGTTGGAGATATCGCGCTTCAACTGTCGGCGGTGAAACATACCGATACCTGTGCCCCGCTCACTAACTGCCTGGCTACCGCCAATTTCACTACGGCATTTGATTGTACCACCGACCGCACGGTGAAATTTGTAAACTTTTCAACCTATGGTACAGCCATCACCTACCGATGGAATTTCGGATACAACAATCAGGTTTCCAATGCGGTTTCGCCTGCATTCCTTTACCCTGCCACGGCAACGGCCCAGAACTATACAGTCAAGCTCGTTGTAACCAATACCTCCTGCGGCAAGAGCGATTCAGTTACCCGCGTGATTACCGTGCCCGGCAGACCCCTTGTAAACCTGGGTGCCGACAAGGTCCAGTGTAACGGGCAACCGGTAACGCTTAATGCCACATCGTTCACCGGTGCCACCTATCTCTGGCAGGACGGATCCGAAAATTCCACGTTCATCGCCGGCGCTCCGGGCAATAACAGTTATCATGTAACAGTAACCTACAACAACTGCATATCGCGCGATACAATAAATGTGCTCATCAACCCGGTTACAAAACGTCCTACTCAGAATTTTATCCTCTGTGCGTCGGGCGATTCCGTGTTGCTGGATGCAAGCCGGACCGATGCGCAGTCTTATGCCTGGAATAACGGCGTTACCTCTTCCTCGGTTTATGTACGTACTCCCGGCACCTACTGGGTGAATGTGAAGTATGCAAGCTGTGTCATCCGCGATTCCTTTGTGGTAAGCTCTGTGGGTTCACTGCGGCCATTGGGACGTGATACGCTTGTTTGTCTCCGTTCCGGAAATTATCTGCTCGATGCCACTACCAACGGTGCCACAGGATATGTGTGGCAAAATGGAAGTACAGCCTCCACCTTCAGCGTATCGGCTGCCGGCCTTTATTGGGTGGATATTCGTTTTGCGGCATGTAGTGTCCGCGACAGCGTGCGCATTACCAACTATCCCGTTCCGCCCGTACAGACGACATCCGCATCTGTTTGCGCCGGCACCAATTATACACTGCCCTGGGGTTCTGTGGTGAATACGGCAGGTACCTATCGAGATACGCTCCGGTATTCGGGTGGTTGCGACAGTGTGTACCGGGTGGTTACCCTCACCATCAAGGCGAAACCCTCATTGGGTGCCGATAAATCGGTCAGCATCTGCCAGGGTGGATCGGTATCATTGAGCAGCCAGTTCACTACGACAGGACTCACAGCCACGTGGACCTACAACGGCAATACAGTGTCCGGCAACTCCGTTTCGGCAGCAGGAACCTATCGGTTGATTGCTGTCAACACTTCCGGTTGCGCCGATACTGCCCTGCTTGTACTCACGGTCAACACAAAGCCTTCGCTCGGGAGGGATTCCGCCATCAGTATTTGTCCCTATTTCAGCGCCGACCTTACGGGCTTATATAACACAGCAACGCTTACCACCACATGGACGCTTAACGCCGTAGCGGTCGTCAACCCCGCCGTTGTGACTGCCGCAGGCAATTACAGGCTTATCGCCTCCAATGTTTTCAGCTGTTCGGATACAGCAATCGTCACCCTGACCCGATTACCCAAGCCTTCACTTGGAGTGGATAAGACAGCAGGCGTTTGTCCGGGCTTCAGCACCGACCTTACCCTTTTGTACAATGTCGCTTCCCTGACAACAGCATGGTCGCTGGGGGGACAAGCCATTGCCGATCCTGTTGCCGCAAATTCCCCCGGCACTTACCAATTGATTGCTATAAACAACTCTGGCTGTGCCGATACGGCCGTGGTGACACTCTCCGTCAATACGAAGCCTGCAACAGGAAATGATACTGCTGTAACCCGCTGCAACGGCAATGCGGTGAATCTGAATACCCTTTACCCCACGGCCGGACTTTCAGCATTTTGGACAGCAGGCGGCACGGCGGTTGCGAATCCCTCTGCAGTGTATGGAGCAGGTCAGTACCGGCTAATAGTGCGAAACGCTACAGGCTGTGAGGATACCGCAGTCGTAACCGTCACCATCAATCCTAAGCCGGCTGTAGGCAATGACACCACGCTGAGGATATGTCCGGGTTTTTCGGTCAATTTGACAGCATTATACTCCACCGGCGGACTTTCAGCATTTTGGACAGCAGGCGGCACGGCGGTTGCGAACCCCTCGTTTGTTACGACAGGGGGTAACTATCGTTTGATTGCCGCGAACAACTTTGGATGCACTGATACCGCCCTGGTTACCGTTGCACTTTACGCGAAGCCTTTACTGGGCATTGACCGTACCGCACAAATCTGCCCGGGCTTTACCGCCAATCTCGCCGGGCTGTATAACACTGCGGGACTGGTTTCGCAGTGGTCGATTGGAGGACAACCCATAGCCGATTCTTCCCGTGTCGGCGTTGGCGGAGTTTACCGCCTGATTGCCACCAACAGCTCGGGTTGCAGCGACACCGTGTTGACGACGCTCACCATGCTGGCTGCGCCTTCACTGGGCGCAGACACTACTTTGCACAACTGCCCCGGTTTTGCGGTGAATCTGCAGAATTTGTACAACACGTCGGGGCTGACTGCGACGTGGAGCTTCAACAGCCTGCCTGCAGGCAACCCTGCCGCTGTCACTGACAGCGGGCGATACACACTTACAGTAACGAATGCCCCAGGCTGCAGGGACACGGCCACCGCTACGCTGGTCACTGATCCGAAACCTTCGCTGGGGGCCGATCAGTCCATCCGTTTCTGTCCCGGGTTTAGCGGAAACCTCACAATACTTTATGCCGTCACCGGGCTGAATACGGCATGGACTTTGGGCGGTGCTGCAGTTCCCAATCCCTCCACAATAACGGCTGCAGGCATGTATCGTTTAATTGCCATCAACGGGTTCGGGTGTGCCGATACGGCGGATGTAAACGCGGTCATATCTGTAAAACCCTCGCTGGGCAATGATACTTCTGTGGCGTTCTGTCCTGGCTTCAGCACCGATCTTACGACACTGTACAACACGACCGGCCTTACGGTTGTATGGACGCTGAATGGCAATGTCGTTTCGAATCCTGCCCGGACGGATGTGTCCGGCAGCTACCGACTGGTTGTCACCAATGCATTTGGTTGCAACGATACCGCTTTTGTGTCGGTGTCTCGCAATCCCAAGCCCATACTGGGTTCCGATAAAACAATTACCGTTTGCCAGGGCGTTGCGGTTGATATGAGTGCACAGTTTACTTTCACAAACCTTACACCGGTATGGACCATCAATGGCGTTACTGTGTCCAATCCATCCGCAGTGACTGCAGCCGGCGATTACCGGGTGATTGCGACCAACGCCACAGGATGTTCCGACACCGCATGGGTGTTACTGACTGTCAACCCTAAACCTGCACTCGGTGGCGACAGCACCGTGAAAATCTGTCCCGGCGGCAACCTTGATCTTCAAACGATTTATAGTACCCAGGGCCTTCAGACCCTCTGGGCCTTTGGTGGTTCAGCAGTGGGCAATCCTTCATCTGTCAATACCGATGGCAGCTATCGGTTGATTGCCACCAACACGTTTGGTTGCAGCGACACCGCTTTTGTCACTCTGGTCACAGATGTCAATCCCACGCTCGTTATCACGAATCCCGGAGTCATCTGCTATCCGGCGTTGGCTGATCTTACGGCACCGGCTATAACGGCGGGCAGTTCATCGGGCATTCTTCTATCTTACTGGAAAAACAGTGACGGAACCGGTGCTGTCACCGACCCGGCTGCTGTTCCCGCAGGTGTTTATCATATTCGTGCGGTGAACGCTACCGGTTGTATCACCATTCGTCCTGTGAGCGTTGCGATTCATCCGCTGATTGCCGCTGATGCCGGTGGCGATATCACTGTATGCCGGGGTGAACAGGGGCTGCTGCAAGGGCGTGTATCCAATGCTGTTGGTCCTGTCACTTATCTGTGGAGTCCTGCTGCAGGACTGGCTTCACCTTCCGGTGCATCCACTACGGTGAATCCCGACACCACAAGGACCTATGTGTTGAATGTGAAGGACAATTATGGTTGCAGCTATTCGGTATTCGATTCCGTTATCGTTACAGTTCCGCCGCCGGTCCCGGCTTTTGCCGGTAATGACACCACCCTAAGCAGGGGTTTGCCGCAGATGTTGCAGGCGAGTGGTGGCGTGGCCTATCAGTGGTCGCCCGCTAACCTGTTCAACAATCCCTTCTTCGCCAATCCCCTTGTCACCCTGAATGCCGACAGCGCTTTCTTAATGGTAATGGTCAAAGATGCCGCTGGTTGTGTAGGTTATGACACGATCAAGGTGAAAACACTTCCCGGTGTCACCTACTATGTGCCTACTGCCTTTTCACCGAACGGCGACGGGCTGAACGATGTGTTCCGTGCCATTCCGGTGGGAATCGCTTCCACGGAATATTTCCGGATTTTCAACCGCTATGGCGAAACCGTCTTTCTCACTTCGGATATCCGAAGGGGCTGGGACGGCACCTACAAGGGTATACCACAGCCTGTAGGAAATTATGTGTGGGTGCTGAAAGGCAAGGGCGGTAACGGTCGTGTTGTAGCGATGAGCGGCAATGTCGTGCTGGTGAGGTAGTGCCGTAAAGTTGAAACGAATTTTGGTAAGGCTTTAGGCGCAAGGGCACCCGTGGTTTGCTCACTGCGGTACTGAGGTCTTTATTGCCTTTCTTCATTTTGCCACAATCCCAACTGCAAAATCAGGAGTTAATCAAATAATCTAACACCCTCTCTTTCCTCGTTGCAAATGGGTTTTGGAAGCTGTCTTTTTTACCACTTTTCACCTTGTTTTATGAGAATCATATATTTTTGGATAAAACCGAGTTGCTACCAATGAAAAAACACTATAAGGCCGATACTATCAATTGGGGTGAAGTCTTGAATCTAAAGAACTTCCTCCTGATCCTGACCGGCGTATTGCTTGCGGTGTTTTCGATGAAGGGCTTTATGATTCCAAACAAATTCATGGACGGGGGGATCACCGGAATCTCTCTCTTGCTCAAAGAGATACTTCATATCAATATCAGCCTGGGGGAGGTGAGCCTGAAGAACAAAACCGGGCTGGTCAATATATGAAGTGGTGGATTGATACACCGGCGTGCCCTATCACGAAGTTCCTTCCAAAAAACACGTTTCAGGGTACTTGATGCAAACTTGACACTGACTCCGGCTTGACCAACAAATTAAGAGTCAAGTCAATCAATTGATGTACGGGACTGTAATAGATTTTTTGTGATCCGGATTGGATTCGAACCAATGACCCTCAGCTTAGAAGGCTGATGCTCTATCCAGCTGAGCTACCGGACCATTTTTCTG
>JBIIDU010000195.1:0-4635 GCA_044238165.1 Ferruginibacter sp.
ACAGTTCCTCGTAGTTGTTGTTGTCGATGATGGTGTAATCGTTGCCGGAAAGCTGTTCGGGCCTGATTTTGAAAGGGAACGCATAGTCGTTGTGAGTGGTTACCAGTTTCAGTTTGTTGTAGACGGCGTACGAGTATACCGGTGAGTTTTCAATGGAATTGTTGTATCCCTTCAGGAACAGCTCCGGATAGAGGGCATCGGTTTTCAGTTTTTTAGGGCTGGCCAGCAGGAACAGGTAACCCAGCTTTCTTCCCGAGGTGTCGGTGATGTCTTTTCTGCTGATATAGGTGAAGCGGTCATAGGATTCGTCAAAGTAAAACAGTCCGGGTACGCCGGTAGGTTTTCCCTGCGTCCGCTGGATGGTGGCCAGTGTGAGGAAATCGGTCGTGTCGGAATTGGATAAGGGGCTCTTATTTTCATCGTAGGTGTAGATCCGCGTTTCAAATTTGTTGAGGTACCCCGAAAAATTCTGGGTGAGCAGGCTGTCTTTCAGCCTTTTGTTCTGCACGGGGTCTCTGAAACGGGCAAAGATGGGTGCAAGGGCGTCATTCCGGAAATCGATCAGCGAAGAATTCAGCAGCCGCTCACTTGCCGGATCGGCTTTTGCGGCAAGCGTTTGGGCGTACTCCTTTCTTCGGCCCAGTTCCAGTTTTTTGTTTTCCGAAATGATGATCAGCGCTATGGTCACCGAGAAGAAGAAAAGCCAGAAAATCAGTCTCGAGGAAATGATGGCTGCCGTTAGAAAGAACAGCCTGCGGTTGTTGAGCAACAGCAAATACGCCATCAGCCAGAGCAGCAGGTAAAGGTCGAAAATCACGGAATTGCCGCCTGTCTGGAAACTCAGGTAAGTAAGCCCGGCAGCACCGATCAAAAAAAGCAGGGCGAAAATGTTTTTGGGCAGCAGGGGTTGAAGGATGTAGATGATGATCTGTGAAAAGAAAAAATAACCGACCGAAAGGCAGCCGAGCACCAGGAATCCAAACAAGGTATAGCTGTTCAGTGTGAAGATGTTGATGACGTCGAAGGAGATTTTGGAGTCGGAAACCATCGAACGGATGGTATGCCCGGTAAGGAAAGTCGCCAGCAAGAGCACCGCCACACCCGATACCACAATCAGCCAGCGGAACCGGCTGTTCACTGCGGGAAGTGCAATCTGCTTTGCCTGTAGAAAATGGCGGATGAACAGCACGATCCAGAGCAAAAGCCCGCTGTTGATCAGCAAATCGCCCAGTGAACGCATCACCCGCATCGGCCCGTACACCGAAGCGTCGAACAATTCATACTGGCGGAAGTCCAGCGGAATGGCTAAGCGGTAGCTGATGATGCGGAGCAGCATAACGGTAATGATCAATGCTGCGACCGAAAGCGGGAAACTTCTGCGTGCAATGCGTGCAGCGGCCAGATGGATGAAAAAAAGCAACAAGATGCCGGCGAGGATTCGGAGCAGGGCCGCGAAAGGGTTGTTATGCGCTATCCCTCTGTCTTCATTTTGTATGATCGAGAAAAGGAAGCGTCCCTCTTTTGTGCGTACGGCAAGTTCCGATTCCCTTTCGGTGATTTCATAGGGCTTGCCGCTCAGCTGGCCGGTGGCAAAGCTGTTCACCAGGTATTCGTTGGTGATGGAGTAGTTCCATTTGACAGGAACCAGCCCGATTGCGGTATAGCTGCCTGCCTGTTTCCTGAACCAGACGTAGAATCCGTTGGCCAGTTTGGCAAATCCCGTACTGTCTTTTTGAAACAACAGCTCCGGCCGGGGTTCAACCGCCTGGGTATTCCAGTAAACGAGGTTCCCGTTGTTGTCGGGAGATGCGGCATAGAGGAAGAAAAAATATTTTTTTCCGGCCATCTGGTCAACGTCGCTATTGCCGTATAATCCTAAAGCATAACGCTCCATCGCTTTGGGGTCGGAAGCTGTGTTCAGGAAGTCCTGCTCGCAATCAGCCACATAATGATTCAGGTGCCGTTGCATGACACGGGCCGACGAGTCCTCTGAAAAATAATTATCAATGATGAAGGAAAAAGTTACCAGCCATGCCGCGGCCACCGGCAGATAGATGCTTTTTCTGAGAAAACTGCTTAGAGGTGCTGCAGGGTCCACCGTACCGGGTTTTAAGATTTTTCGCTGCTTTTGATCTTTTCCCAAAGGGCATCCATCTCTTCCAGGCTCATCTCATGCATCGACCGTCCCTCGGCAGCCGCCGCCGATTCTATGCCTGTGAATCTTTTTATGAACTTCTTGTTGGTGCGTTCCAGGGCATCTTCCGCATCAATGCCCAGGAAGCGGGCATAATTGATGAGGGAAAAGATGAGGTCGCCGAATTCACCGCTGATTTTTTCTGTGTCCCCCGATGCAACGGCCTCCAGGAGTTCTTGCTCTTCCTCTTTCACTTTCTGCCATACCTGCTCACGGGTTTCCCATTCGAAGCCCACCTGCCGGGCTTTCTCCTGTAGCCGCATGGCTTTGACGGTCGCGGGCAGAGTACGGGGTACGCCGCTCAGGATGCTTTTTTTGCCTTCACGGAGTTTGAGCTGCTCCCAGTTTCTTTTCACATCCTCTTCATCGGCTACCTGAACATCGCCATAGATATGCGGATGGCGGGTGATGAGTTTTTCACAGAGCGCGTTGATCATCTCATCGAGGGTAAAGGCGTTCTGCTCTTTTGCGATCCTGGCGTAAAATACGATGTGCAGCAGGATGTCGCCCAGCTCCTCGCGGATGGACTTCCAGTCCGATTCGGTGATGGCATCGGCCAGTTCATAGGTTTCCTCGATGGTGAGCTGGCGGAGACTTTGGATGGTCTGCTTCTTATCCCAGGGGCATCGCTCCCGCAGTTCGTCCATGATGGTTACCAGCCGTCCGAATGCACGTGTGTTGTCCGATTGCATGAAAGTGTTTTTGGGTATTTTGAAAAATCCGACATCCAGCGACCCGGACCTTTTGCTAGCCGATCCGGCCGGTTTTTACCGGTCGTATAAGTCGTGGTTATCCCGATGCTTTCGGGTAAAATTAACAAACTTGGAACAGAGCAGTGGATTGAAGAAAATATCCTCAAACGGCAAGTCATATTCGCTTAAATTTACCTTCCCAAATTCAGGTTATGAACATGCGTTTGTTTGTCGGCACACTGATATTACTGTTGACGGGTTTCGAAGGTATGGCCCAGTATTATTATAAGGATATACTCGGTACCCGAAATGCCATGGATGACCGTGCCCGGCTTTTGGCACGGAAAGTGAAAAAGATTAAGGTCCACAGTTTTGAAAACGACGGCACTCCCAGTGAGGGATTTTTCTGCGAGAAAAAAATCAGCTCCGGCCATGCCTCCATCGTAACCGAAACCCGTTCGGCATTGACGGGCGGTTCTCTGCTCACCGCCAGTTTCGGCATTGACGGCCGGCTCATACAAACCCTTGATACTTCTGAATTTTCCGCCACTACAACCCGTTATGACTACGACGGCAGCGGCAGGGTGGTCCGGATTGAAAGCCAGTCCCGTTCTTCGGATGAGGATTTCAACACCATACACGGCGAAGAGCATATTTACCGCTACTCCGGAGAAGGCAATCCGCAAAAGCTGCTGGTAGTGAAAAACACGAAAGACACGCTGGTGGTGGATTTGCTGACAGATGAAAAAGGCAGGGTCACCGACGAGATCGAGCGCAAACCCGGCGGGCTGCACTATTATTATTTTTACAACGAGGCAGGCAGGCTGACCGATATCGTCAAGATGCATCCCGTTTTGAAAAAAATGCTGCCCGATTTCATTTTCGATTATGACGACGATGGTCTGCTGACGCGCATGGTGGCGGTAGAAGAAGGCGTAAGCCGGAACTATGTGGTATGGCAGTACGTCAATAACGACGGACTGCGTATCATCGAAAAATGCTTTTCCAAAGACAACAAGCTGATGGGTTACATGGAGTATGAGTACGATTGATTCCGCAGCACTTCCATGGGCTCATCTTCTCCAGGCCCCAACCATATTTTTCCAACACCAACTTAGATAGCATAAATGAAACACGCATTTGTTTTTCCCGGTCAGGGCTCCCAGTTCAGCGGAATGGGTAAGGCGCTGTATGAACAGCATGCCTCCGCCCGCGAAATTTTTGATAAAGCCGATGAGCTGCTGGGTTTCCGGATTTCCGACATCATGTTCACCGGTACCGATGAGGCCCTGCGGCAGACCAATGTCACACAGCCCGCGGTTTTCATCCATTCGGTGGCTGCATTCCAAACTTTGACTGATGCACGTCCCGATATGGTGGCCGGTCATTCACTGGGCGAATTCTCGGCATTGGTGGCCAACGGTACGCTTCGTTTTGAAGATGCCTTGCGGCTGGTGAGTGTGCGTGCCCGTGCCATGCAGCATGCCTGCGAGCTCGAGCCAGGAACGATGGCTGCTGTACTTGCCCTTGACGACGCCAAAGTCGAGCAGATATGTGAAGGAATAGACGAAGTGGTGGTGGCTGCCAACTACAACTGTCCCGGGCAGCTGGTGATCAGCGGAACGCTCATCGGCGTGGAAAAAGCCTGTGAGGCTTTGAAAGCCGCCGGAGCGAAACGTGCGTTGCTGCTGCCGGTGGGCGGGGCTTTTCACAGTCCGCTCATGAAGCATGCGGAGGAGGAATTGGTGG
>JBIIDU010000196.1:0-4632 GCA_044238165.1 Ferruginibacter sp.
CCCCTGCCGTGAAACAGCTGCAGAAAAAGTGCGGCCTTATGCAGGCAAACGGAATAGTCTTTTTCCGAACAGGTACAGGAGGTGTCGAAATTCCGTTCGTCGTTCTTCTGAATCAGCAGGCGGTAACGGGTGCCGTCGATTTCGAGGGTGGCCTGCACCCGTTCATTGCCCGCTTCACCGATTTCCACACCGTTGCCTGTAGCGATCCTCTCGGCCTCCTCATAGGTTTCATGGGCGGTAAGCATCTTAATCATCTTCAGATCGATATGCTTCATTTTCACCACGGTATGGCGCTGGTCGTATTCGATGGGATTGCCACCGAGCATGTTCTTGTCTATCAGGTCCTGCAACTGAAACAGGGCGGCCGCTTCATGACGGCAGATTTCACCCAGGTTATAAGGGCAGGAGCAGCGCAGGGTCATGGACCTGGGGTCGTGGTATTGCAGGATATGCACCTTATAATACGTACTGTAGGTATCGTCTTTCACGCGGAACAGGACGGAGTTCATCAGCGCATCGTGTTCCGTCATTTCAACCTGATGCCTGAAGTGGATTTTTTTCGCCCGCTTCACCACTTCTTCGGAAGCGGTATTGTATACATGTTTTATGAGATGGGAATGGGCCAAGGGAAGCAGTATTTCAGGTTAGCGGTATGTTTTATGGGACATCGCCCTGCGGTGCGATTCAGCCATAGTTGCGGAAAGGGCAATTTGCAAAAGTAAAGGAAAAAGGTTCAGATTCGGAGGCGAAAGGGAAACATTGTGGAGAAATTATGGATGCGTTTGCGCCATAAATCATTCAGAGGGGAGACGCCGTAAGTCTGAAGCGAAAAACGGGAAAGAACAGGTTTCCTGTCAAAAAAAAGTATAAGTTTGACCCCGAAAGCGAATCGCTTTGAACGCAGCATCCTACACCATATGACTTCGAAACACTGCTGAGCGAACCTGACCTTGACAACCTGCTTTACAACTTTCGCATTACCATCACCTATACAATCAAACACAAAACAATGAAACAGAAAATTCTCGCATTATGCATCGCGCTTACCAGTGTGCTGCTGGTCAATGCCCAGCAGGTAACGCTCTATGAAGACTGCGCTTACCGCGGCCGTTCCGTATCGCTGCCTCCCGGAAATTATCTCGCAAGCCAGCACGGCATCCGCGTCCGGGAGTTGTCGTCCATCACCATACCGGCCGGTATGACCGTGAACCTTTTTACGATGGATAATTTCAGCGGACACTATATTTCAATAGAACGTTCGAGCAACTGCCTTACCAATGAGCGTTTCAACGACCAGATGGTATCACTACAGATTTATAACAATTCAGTAGGCTTGCTCAACACCAATCAGGCTCCGGTAACCATTTATAATAGTTGTAACTATCAGGGCAGAAGCGAAATGCTTAACGAAGGCAGTTACAATTCCATTCAAATGGGCTTTATGAGCATGCTTTCCGTTCGGGTTGCCCCCGGTTATGCTGTCATTTTCAGGAAGGAATCGGGCTTTGGCAGTAACATCAGTTATTCCAATGAAGAATTTCGTACAGACAACAATTGTCTGAAGCTGCTTTGGGGCGCCAATGTAAAAGCCGCTTATGTGTACAAGCTTGATAACGTGTACGACGGATTCTACAATAACCAGCCTGCACAAAACTTTACAGAGGGTGCCGTAGCCTATTCCGATCCCGGCTATCGCGGGCGTTCCCAGATTCTTTATCCGGGTGCGTACCGCGGGTATCAACTTTCGCGTGTTGGAGAACGCAATATTTCTTCCATTATGGTAGCAAGGGGCTACCGGGCCATCGCTTTCAGCGGCTCGAATTTCGAGGGGGCTTCCGTAGTCATCAACGCCTCGAACCAAAATCTGCACAGCGCCAACCCTAACTGGGGCAACCGTATTGGTTCGATTGTGGTGGAGCGTATCGGGCAGGGCAGCGTGATTGTCAATCCCAATCCCGGTAATGTAATTGTCAATCCCAATCCGGGCAACGTAGTCGTCAATCCCGCATCCAACAATGCTGTGACCATCTATTCCAACCCCTATTTCTCGGGCGGGTCGTACAGCTTCACTGAGGGTTCCTACAGGGGCAACCAGCTGCTGGTAGTAGGTGCGCGCAACACTTCATCGATCGTGGTTCCTCCGGGTTTCCGTGCACGGGTGTTCACCGGTGCCAATTTCGACGGCTCTTCGCGTGAAATCACCGGCACCATCAACGATCTGGGTGCTGAAGGAGCGGGCTGGAACAAAGCGATATCCTCCATGATCATAGAGCGCATCGGGCAAGGCGGCGTAATCATCAATCCCAATCCCGGCAATGTAATTGTCAATCCAAACCCGGGTTCTGTAGTCGTCAATCCCGCGTCCAACAATGCAGTGACCATTTATTCCAATCCAAATTTTTCCGGCGGGTCCTACAGTTTCACGGAAGGCTCATACAGGGGCAACCAATTGCTGGTGGTAGGGGCCAGAAACACCTCTTCGATCGTGGTGCCTTCCGGCTTCAGGGCAACAGTGTTCACCGGCGCCAACTTCGACGGATCATCACGTCAGATCACCAGTACAATCAACGACTTCGGTGCAGAGGGTGCCGGTTGGAACAAGGCGATATCCTCCATGATCATAGAGCGTATCGGCTCGGTAGGCGGTATCACTCCTACTCCGCAAAGGCCTGAACCTTTTGTGAATTCAGTGGTAGCGTATGCCGATGTGGATTATCGTGGCGCTTCGCAAACATTTACACTGGGAAGATATACCGGCGGCATGCTCACCGGTGTGGGTATGCGCACCATTTCCTCCATACAGATTCCGACCGGCTATAAGGTAACCGCTTTCGAGGGTGTCAATTTCGACGGGGCCTCCCGCGTATTCTATTACGGCTCCGTGCAGAACCTGGCCACCGAGGGCAATGGAAGCTGGAACGACCGTATCAGCTCAATAATTGTTGAAAGACAATAAGACGTTTCGCCACATTCAATTCGATTTCACGTAATAAACAATATTGAAAAATGAAAAAAACGCTTTTTGCTTTGCTAACCTGCACGCTGCTCTATTCCTGCGGTAAGAAAGAGATTGTTCCTACCGGAAGCTGGGTCGCCCCCATCAGCGGCATGGAACCTTTTCAGTGGGGCTTCACCCTGAATGCCGACGGAACGGCTAAGAGTATCAATTCGGCCACCCTGCAATACAAAACCTGGAAGCGGATGAAAGACCGGCTGATTGTGGAAGGGGAAAGTATAGGCAACAAAATAACGGTGCCCGCATCCGACACGTTTCTGATCCGGGAAGAAGGTGGTAAAATCGTATCGTTGTCCACCACCGGACCTCAACCTGCCGTGTACACGCTTTCTGAAAATACCGATCAGCTGGTACGCGAATACAACACGGATTATTGTTACGCACACAATTCGGCACTGGTGAGCATGTTCATGCGTTACAAGAAATCGGGCAATGCCGTACTGGGCAGCATGGAAATACAGGTGCCGGGCAAAGACCGCAACTTCGGACAAATTCGCGGAACGATTGCCGGCGACTCGCTGCTGATGGCGACCTATTCCTTTTTCTCGGAAGGGCGCGAAAGCAAACGCCAGGTAGCTTACAAGCGTAAGGACAAGGGCTGGGTGGAAGGTATCGGCGAAGTGGAAGCGGTAGGCGACACCCTGACCCGTTTCAAAAACATTGCGGCGCTCGGTTTTCCGGAAAACAGTCCGCTGCTGCTGCCGGAAACTTGTAAATAGTTGCGACGGCCCATTGAAGGTCTATCCATTTTTTTATCGCCCCGGCACAAATGCCGGGGCGATTTTTTCGATATGACTCGGGTATTGATTGCCGTTTGTAAGATGTGCCGATTATGGTAAATTGCACCGCGAAAATTAATATCGTAGCGACAGACAATTGTCTGTCGCTACTTACCATCACCAAACCGAAACATACACCATGAAAAAAATCTTACTCGCAGCAGCCCTTTTGGGAATGACACACTGTTTGACCGCACAAACATCAACCGCCAAAAAATCGAATGTCCGATTTGGCGTAAAGGCGGGATTCAACGGATCGAAAACCAGCAACGGGTTTGGCACGGATGCTTCATTATTCAAAAGTCCGGCCATCAGAGGCACCATTTATGCCGGCGCGTTCGCACAACTCCCCCTTGCTGAAAAACTGACCTTGCAACCCGAATTGGTTTACTCTCCCGAGGGTTCTTTGCAGGAAGGCAAAATCGGCAATCCTGCCGACAACAAATATGTGCTGATTTTCACTACGAAGCTGAACTACCTGAATATCCCTGTAATGTTGCAATACCATTTTAACGGAGCCAATGGATTTTATCTGGAGGCAGGTCCCCAACTCGGATTTCTACTCAGCAGCAAACTGGTCAATGCCAATCCTGTAACAGGAACGCCCAGTGAAACTGATTTGAAATCAAACACCAAGGGCACCAACTTCAGCCTCTGTGCCGGACTGGGGTATAACTTCAAAAACGGATTCGGTATCGGTGCGCGCTATGTGGCCGGTCTTTCCAATATCCGCACGGCAGCTCCCGACATGAAGGTGAATACCATCCAGGCCGGGGTTCACTACCTGTTTGGCAGGTAATATCTTGGTAAACAAAAATTCAAAGGGGCGATTCAACA
>JBIIDU010000197.1:0-4628 GCA_044238165.1 Ferruginibacter sp.
TCCGGTATTGTTATCGTAGACATACGGATCCACAAAAGCGGAGGCCGTGATGTTGATCTTGTCGAAAAGATTGGTGCGTGCCCCGATATTGAACGCCGTCAGCTGGAAGGAGTCTGCAAGAAAATTGTAACTGCTGTTGATGCTGAAGCCGTCGATCAATGTGACTTTTTTTACGCCCGTGCCGCTTGTGTCTTTCTTGTCGCGCACTTTCATCTGCAAATTGTTATCGATGCCGAAACTGAGCCCGCCGAACCGCCCCTCGCCGTAGGGGGCCACAATGTTGTTGGCAAAAACCGAGTAGCGGCCGAAATTCCCGAAGCTGTCAACCTGTGTATTGTAGTAAAAACGGCCGTTCATATTGGGCGTGTAGCTTGCGCTTACCTGCGGTCTGATTTCATGGCGGATGGCCTTGATCCGCGATTTTTTTCCGAAGGTGAACATGCCGAAAATCCGCGTAGTCATTCCCACGCCGAACGACATTTCGCGGGCTGTAAAAAAACCTCTTTGCAGCGTGGTGTCCAGTTTATTGTCAGCAGCATTCCAGCTTCGTATGAATTTTTGCTGGTACCATCTCTCAGAATAAGATACGTTCGGGCTCACTTGCACAGGGCCCACTGGCGGAAGTGAAAGGGTGACCGGCACATTATGGGTTGCACCCCACTGGTAGTTGTCGCCGATCTGTTGCCAGATGGGGCGCCGGTCGATCAGACTGTCGTCCGTGAAAACGGTCTGGCTTTTCGCATTGCTGTTCAGTGCGATACCTATGTTTTCATACCAGCGCAGATTGCCTGCGGCTTCCTTTCTCCGGAACGGATAGAGTGTATTCACATTGAAGCTCACGTCGGGCAGGGTGATGTTGAATGTTTTGATATTGTTGTTTTGCGAGTGGTTGGCGATGATGGCGATGTTGTAGGGTCTGTCCTTCCATACTTTCGTGTAGCTGATGCTGGAATTGAGCTGGTTGTTGAAATTCTGAATCGGGTTGTTCGGAATCAGTTGGTTGAATTTGGTGCTCGCCGCCCGCACGTTTGCGCTGAAATTCACTCCGGGCCGGGCCTTGCTGTCGTAAGTATGCTGCCACCGGATCCCATACGTATAGGTGAGCGAATAATCGGGGTCGCCCTTGAAATTGATTTTCGTTTTCTGGATGTCAAGTCCGAAGTTGCCCTGATAGCGATAGCGTTTGAAATAGCGGGGACTGAATCCCAGTGTCCATCCGCCATAGGAGTAGAGGCTTCCCCTTGCCGTGATGTCCCAATAGTCGTTGAGCACCTTATAATAGCCCATGCCTTCGAGCCCCAGGCCGAACTGCTGGTTTGAGGTGAATGTCGGTGCAATGAAGCCCGAATGACGGCCCTGTGTGAGCGGGTAGAGGCCGAAGGGCAGTATCACCGGAACAGGAACCCCTTCGAATTCGGGATGCAGGGGCCCCGTTACGGCAAACTTTTCGTTGATGAATTTTATCCGGTTGCTTACCAGCGAAAAATGGGGCGTATCCAGATTGCAGGTAGTAAACCGTGATTTGGATGCGAAAAAAGTGCTGCTGTCCACCCTTTTGATCCGCTCGCCATAGATATACATTTCCCCCTGCTGGGTATAACTGCCTTTTGTAAGCCCTTTTCCGGTCTTCATATTGAATGCGATACTGTCACTAACCGTGAGCATGCCGTCCTGTTTGAACGTGGGGGCGGCGATGACTTTTCCGGAACTGTCTTTGCTGTAGCTTGCCGTTACCAGGTTTTTTTTCTGGTCGTACGTAATTCCGGGTGCGGTCAATTCGTTGCCCAGATACCGGGTGCTTGTTTTTGTTCCGTATAGGATGATACGCTTTTCCGGCACTTCCATCACCAGCGAGTCGTCGGCCTGGTAATAAACAGGGCCATCAAGTTTTTCCTTGGAAATTTTCAATCGGATGGTGTCGTTCTGCTTTGTCGGTTGGGTGGTGTCCGGCCCGGAAAGAGGAATGGAATTGTTTTTGTTGCCGGGGATACTGTCCGGAACGGATGTTAAAATAAACCCAATATCCGATAAGGGCACTTCAAATGACGCTGTTCGCGCGAAAATGCAGCGTGCCGGCAGCAGGATGAGCAGTGCTGCAAAAATTTTTATCTTACCTTTGAAGGAGTCGTTCATTCCGCTTCTGGCAAAAGTAAAGATAATCGCTACACCATGCAGCCGGCAGAGTTTCCGGCGGTGCATTGCGACCTTTGCTCATAGCCAATTTCGGAAGATAGCTCAAAGTTGAAACCCCTTGACCCGCATGGTAAATAAGCTTCAGCCCATACGTATGGCCTCCAGAATCCTGACGCTCCTGCTCTTTGTTTTGGCCGCCATTTCCGCATCCGCGCAAAGCAAGAATATCAAGACCATCATTGTGGATGCCGGACATGGCGGTAAGGACTTTGGCGCATACGGCAGTTATGAGGGTGGATTGCGTTCGTATGAGAAAAACGTCACCCTGGGCATCAGCAACAAGCTTGTGGCCGAACTGCGCCGACAGTTGCCCGATGTGAAGATTATTCCCACCCGTACCACTGATATCTACCAATCACCTCCCGAAAAAGCGGAAATCGCCAACAGCAACAAGGGCGATCTCTTCATCTGCATCCATGCCGATGCGGTGGAGTTGAAGACCGGGAAACGCCAGATAGGTACCCGCCAGGAAACGCGCTATAAAGTTACCTACACCGGCAAGGGAAAAAAAAAGAAAAAGGTATCCACGCCTTATACGGTCAGTGTTCCCGTTTATGAGTACTTCAAGTTGCCATGTCAGCGAAATGGAACCAGTGTCTGGTTGTTTGCAGCCCATAAGACCAGTGAAAAACTGAAGGCGCTGATGAAAAACGAGGAGGTCGCTGGCGAGGCCGGAGAAGAGGAATATGCCATTGAAAACCAATCCGACAGCACCTACGACGAATACAATAAGATTGACTTTGCCAAACCCGAGTACCGGATGATGGCCCGGGTACATATGCAGCGCTACCAGGATAAAAGTATCAAGCTGGCAGAACTGGTCAACGAGGAGGTGGAAAAGACCGGACGTGATGCCCTGGGTGTGAACCAGCGCCAGAAAGGAATATGGGTATTGCAGGCCACGAATATGCCTGCCATTCTCATTGAAACCGGATTCATTTGCAACTACGACGACGAGCATTATCTCAACAGTGAAAAGGGGCAGCAGGAACTGGCCCTGGGCATTTGCAATGCCGTGAAACGTTACAAAGAACAGATTGAGGGGGTGAAAGGCGCTTCGGCACGCAACCAGCAGGATCAACCCGCAGGCACCCAAGGTTCCGGTCAATAAAACCCCTTTCCTGCTCAGGAAGGGCGGCAAGGATTTTAGTCCTATTTTTGACCTGCCTAACAAGAATCAGTCCATGACCATTTCCAACGAAACGAAAATTGGGGCCCTCACTGCGCTGGCCATCACCCTTCTCCTGCTCGGCTTCAATTTTCTGAAGGGGAAGAGCCTCAGCGGAAAGACGCGTTACCATACTGCGGTATTCCAGGACATCCAGGGTCTGGCCAACAGCAATCCGGTGGTCATCAACGGAAAGGAAGTGGGCACAGTTTATGCCACCGACGGGGGTAAGGACATGCGCAATATCAAGGTCACCATGAACATGAAGGAAGAAGTAAACATCCCCGACGATTCCTATGCCATGATCAGCAAATCGTTGCTGGGTAATGTTCAGATCGATATCAAACTGGGCAACAGCACCCGTTTCATCAGCGATGGAGGGGCCATCAAAACAGCCTCCAGCCCCGATTTGCTGGGCGATGCCATGAAGAAAATCGACCCAATCATGTTCGAAGTGCGGAACGCCGCCCATTCACTCGACACCTTGCTGGGAAACGTATCCACTGTGTTCAATCCTGCGGCCAAACAGCACATCCAGGCGATGCTGGAGAACCTGAACCGTACCAGTGCGAGTCTTTCAACTTCATCGCTATCACTTCAGGCCATGCTGAACAAAAATTCGGGCAGTGTCGCCCATTCCATGGAAAACGTTGAGGCGATTACAGGAAACCTGCGCAATAACAATGAAAAGGTGACCCAGACCCTGGCCAACCTTGAAACGGTATCCTCAAAAATGGCCCAGCTTGATCTGCAGGCCACCATCACCAATCTGAACGCTACATTGACTTCGCTACGCCAGCTGCTTGAGAAGGGTCAGGGGACCGACGGTTCTGTTGGAATGTTGCTGAATGACAAACGGCTGTACAACAATCTTACGGCCACAACGAACAAACTCAATCTCTTGCTCGACGATTTGCGCGTACATCCGAAACGGTATGTGAACATTTCCGTATTTGGCAAGAAGGACAAGAGCGGTCCGCTTTTGGTTCCTGTGCCCGACACACTGAATGCTCCTTATATCCATCAGTAGCCGCTTGCGGCCCGGTCATATGCCGGCAGCCGGTAATCCATATGCCAGATACTATCCAAAATCGGACTCCCGGAAACCTGAATCTGTCATTATTCGTGCTGATTGTCCTGATGAGCTTCGTGCCCGATGTCATCTGGGCACAAAAGGTGGTTGATTTCTCCTCCGGACAGGATACCCTGCGTCTGATCCGAATCATCAGCGGCAGAACGCTCCGTGAACTGGGCACCGATTCGTTGA
>JBIIDU010000198.1:0-4627 GCA_044238165.1 Ferruginibacter sp.
AGACCGCGCCTTCAGCCTGGGCAAACTCATGAACGCCAGCCTTTCCATTTCCAGCCAATTCCAGGGAGGCGACAAATCAAAGAAAAAAGACAACAGCCGGCTCAATGCCCTTCCGGTAAATCCGGCCACCGGACTTCCGCTGGATGAGACAGCCGCAGAAGCCGCCTATATCCGGAGCAATCCCTCCGAATTTGCCGATTTCAGCATTCCCTGGTCGGTCAGTTTCGGGCTCTCGCTACGCTACAATACTGTTTACAACACAGTGGAAAAAAAATTCGAAGGAACCATCAATTCCGACATCAATTTCAACGGCACGCTCAACATCACACCGAAATGGCAGATGGGGCTCACCGGCATTTACAACTTTACCCAAGGCAATATGGGCGTACTCACGTTCTCCGCATCCCGCGAAATGCATTGCTGGCAGATGGGTATCAACGTATCTCCCATCGGATACAGCCGTTTTTTCAGCATCAGCATCAGCCCGAAAAGCGCCCTGCTGCGTGATGTGCGCATCAACCGTACCCGCTACTTTTTTGATTTTTGATATCGATTGCATAGCTGTAATGGACCAATTTCATGGACGCCAAAAAGCTATCACATCGGCATGATGCGTGGAAAAACTTTGGCCTGAATGATAACACACATTCTTATCAGGCCGTGCAGGGTCATGGCTAAAGCCCTTCTCTTTCAGGATGTTTATGGTCCCCGGACTAAAGGCCGGAGTTAACAGGAGGCGATGGGATGCGAACGGGAGAATGGCTTTTCAAAATGACATCGGAACACATACCGTTCAATTTTACGACAGCGAATCACCCCGAAGGAAATCAGGGTTACCGGAGCATGCGACCGCAGGAAATAACCCCGCCCTTTAGGGCGGGGATTGGACATCAGGAAGTGCATATGGCTTTAGCCCTGAATAATATTTCCTACTGACAGGATCTCTCAAATAGACCAAGTTCATCTTTGCCAAACAACGATAACAGTAGCAGGATGGATGTAAAATTTTGGGCTGAATGAAAAATCCCTTCCGTATAATTTCAGGAAAAAAGAACCGCCCGGGAAATGCGTCGGCAGTTTTCAATATCAATCGCCTTCCACCAAGATTGGCAGACTGGTTTGCCATTGCTGCGGCCCCGAAACGGCGAGCCGGTAAGCGCCCGGCACCAATATCGAAGGCAGCATGATCGGGTAGGATGCCGTGCCCGATTCGTGACGGATCGTCCGACGCAGGAGCACCTGGCCGGAAGGATTGAAAAGACGCAGCTGATAAGTACCGCCCGGCATACGGTTCATTTGCAAATTGAAGCGGCTGCCCGAAACCGGATTGGGATAAATATAAACAGGCGAAACGCTTTTGGTTCGCACCAGCTTTACAACATTGCTGCTGAGCTGCACATCATGGGCACCGATACAACGGATACGGTAATAATATACGGCGGGAGCGGGTTCCACGTCCAGGTATGAAAAATCAAGTGGAGATTGGAGAGCGGTGCTTCCGGGAATACTGTCCAGCACACTGAAAACGGCACCATCGGTACTCCGCTCAATGAGGTATCGGGCATCGACGGGACTTGCGATACGCCAGGAAATACGGTTGTCGTTGCCGCTGTAAGCAGCTCTAAGGCCGACAAACTGTACGAGAGGTTCAACGACCAGCCGGAAGCGGCGTACGGAGTAGGAACCGGAATCGGCTGTAACACGGAAATCATAGGCGCAGGAATCGTTGAGGCGCAAGGGCTGCTTTCTTTTGAGGTAGGTATCTTCAAGATACAGAGCGGTGCCGGGCTGCGCCTCGATGCCCTGCATCATCAGCGACAGGCGGTAATTCTTTAGGCGTGCATTGCGCAACACATAGTGGATGGTATCGAAGGGAGACGGCATTTTCCTGCGTTCCACCGAAAGCAGGAGGTTGTTTCTGGCCATGCTGAAGTTCTCAGAGAAATTGTTCACCTTGACGGCATCATCCCGGTCCACGGTATTGGCGAAACCCTGATCAAACAGCACAATATTTCCGTCGGATGGATATTGGACAGAATCGTTCTGCACCGTATAAAGAACGGTATGCAGCATAGGGTTGGTTACCGGACGGAAGGCCAGTGTAGAGGTAGCCGATGCCTTGTCGGCCTCGCGGAAGGTAAGTGTTCCACCGGTGCCGAAGTCCACCAGCACTGCTGCCCCTGAGGGTATGAAGCGGTTGTCGATTGAACTTGGAGAAGCATTGGCTGTACCGGGGATGGTGCGCAGGAATGTGCTTCCGTTCCAGGTAAGTGTTACGAAAGCCCCGTTGCCTGAAGAACCGTTCAGATAGGGATCCCACATGGTGTAGGTGTTGGTAGTGGCCAACGCGCCGGTCTTTTGTGTAGTGGTGAAATCGACCGCGGAGGCATAGGGGTTGCCAACCACGGTGAGTCCGCTGGAAGTGATGGCCTTGGAGCCCAAGTGAATCTCTCCCCGGGGTCTGAGCGTGGTAATGGTTGCCGGTTTGTTTGCCGTTGTGATCTGGCCATAATTTTTCCGGTCGCCACGTACAAAAAGCATCCAGCCTTCGCGGCTGTTGGCGGATGTGGCGCGGGTATCGGTGGTAAAGTTCAACCAGCTTCCTGCGGAAAAATATTTCAACGAGGCGTTGTTGAATTGTCCCAGATCGAAACCGTTGGGCAAAGACCCTCCGGTAATCTGCGTACCGAATCCGGCAGAAGTGTCGGCAGCAACCGATGTGGCGGCGGCGCTTACTGTACTGAAGTCAGCGGCCTGGTCTTCCTGCCAGGTTGTATTGATGCTGGAGCCGGTTCCACGGAAGGGAGCAGTAACCAGACGCCAGCTCCTTCGAGCGGGCACATAGCGCTGGATGAAAAATTTTCCGTTTGTCCCGGTATAGGTGATGTCGGAAGGCACCATGGTACTTATCCCAATTCGAGCCGTTTTTACAGCAGTACTTACGATACTGATGCCGCGGTTGTTGAGGGTGAGTTTGCCCGACAATAAACCGAGTGTATCAGTGATGGCCACATTGTCGTTGACGGTCAGACGGAATGCACCCGTCTTGGCCAGTGTCATAAATGAAAAATTCTGGCCGCCGGTTGCAGAAAGCGTGGCATCTGTCGCGCCGAAAAAATTCACATTGCGGTCGTTCTGAACAAAGTTTCCTGTTCTCGACCAGTTGCCGCTCACATTCAAAACTCCTGCGCTGTTTGTTGAAAGAATCAGAGAACCGTTAATGGTAAGGTTTCCGCTGACAGTGATGGAATATGCCATACCGGTAAAGGGCGTAACCAGCGCATTGGCGGTAAGTGTGGAACCCGCATCGATGGTGAGATTGCCCGAGCAACCGAGCGCGGAAGGTGCTAGAAAATCGAGCGAGTTGAGTTCAACCGTGGTATTGTTTTGCACGATGATATTCGCGGGATAGCCTGCACCGGTAGAACCCGGATTGTCGGTATTCCATTCCATGTTTCGCTTATAACCGCCGGAGCCGTTGTTATACACCAGCGTAGCGGAAGCTCCGTAATCGGGGGAGTTGGTGATGACAAATCCGTTGGCATCTAATCGGAGGATGGAATTGATGGTGGTTATGCCGGCTGCACCGAAATTGACCCCCACATTGGTGGAAACCGTTACGTTATTGTCGAAAAGCAGACGGCCTCCCGTCTCTGTAGCCACGGTGAACTTGGCAGAACCCACCAATACCGAGCCCTGGATTCTGAAATCGCCTGTTCCCGTACTGGTATAGATGCGGCGCGTGTTGCCGGAAACCAGAAGAGTAAGCGACTGTGCATTGGAGCCCTCAAGGGTAAGCGTACCATCATTCAAATCGATACCGCCCCGCAGGAGTTGAAGAACCCTGATGGTTGGATCATTATTCACAGCACTGATGATGGTGGCATTGCTATTGGTGGTGAGTTTCACATCGCCGGCAGGTTTATCAACAACCAGAAAATCAAAATACACGATTCCGCCACCCGTACGGGTAACGAACTGGTCGGTACTTCCTGTGAAAACAACCGCACGATTGTTGTTGAATACAGTTCCCGCAGCACCATAGTTGTAATTGCCACCGATGCGTAAATCGCCACCAAAGGCATTGCCCAGCCGCAACTCGCCGTTGACATTCACATTTCCCAGCACAATCAGTGCTGCGCTCATACCGGCACCATCCTGCATGGAAACCACCCTTCCGGCATTGATGGTGAGATTGCCCGAAATCTGGCGTGATGTGCCGGGTGTTCCGTTACTGATGTTCAGCTGTGTAGTGGTTCCCACCAATACATGGTGCGGGTATCCCCTTCCCGATGTGGCGCTCCATTCCAATGCGCGGTTGTAGGGTCCGCCCGTATTGTAAGCCAGGGTGGCGCCAGAGGCATAGATCGGGGCATTGCCCGTTACGAATCCATTGGCCTGTATGTTGAGCGTAGCGCCTCCCGAGATGGTGCTGTTCTGACCGAAATCGACTCCGTTGACAATGTTCACATTGGGCAGGGTAACCGCATTGGGTGTGTTACATACAAATGTGAAGGCACCGGCACAGTTGATCGTACCTGCTGCGGAAAAAGAAGCTGTAGCGCTGCCGATGGTCATGGAAGAGGAAGCGGGCAGGTTGATAACGCTGGATGAAGTCATACTAACG
>JBIIDU010000199.1:0-4615 GCA_044238165.1 Ferruginibacter sp.
TCAAACTCTTCGGATACCTCCTTGTCGAAAAGATCTCCCTCGTCGGCATCGCCCGCTTCCAGCGCCGGATTGTCTTCAAGCTCCTCCTTGATACGCTCTTCCAGCTGGGCCGTAGGCACCTGCAACAGCTTCATCAGCTGGATCTGCTGGGGAGAAAGCTTCTGTAACTGACGCTGATATAGTCCCTGACTTAAGGCCATCGGTTCATTGGTTCTGTGCGGAAGGGGAGATTGATAGAAATTTCCCTTGTAAAAACGGCGTAAATTTACAATCATTGTCCGGTGAATGATGAGTGCAAGAATTATTTTTTTACTGATAACCAGTCTGTTGAATGCCCATGAATCCCATGCGCAAAAACGGGTTGCGGATTTTCAGTACATCGCCGGATTCTTTCAGCCTATATCATTACCCGCCGGAACGATTAAAGGGAAAGTAAATAAGAATGCTGCTACTATGGGCCTTGTCGTTCCGGTGAATCATTACAGCGCAGGACTGGGATTTTTTTGCCGCAAGGAAATTCAATTCGACCGCAAAACGATCATTCCGCTCAGGTTCAGACTCGGGAGCGTTGAGGCGTGTAAAAGAATGGAGGGCTATCCGAATTTCCGATAGTTGATACCGATTGGATATCTGTAATGGACCAATTTCATTGGCCCAAACAGCTATCACATCGGCATTATACGGGGAAATTTTTGGGCTAAAAGTAACGTCACTTTCGTATGAAATATACAAAAAGAGCCGGACGAATCGTCCGGCTCCACAATGCATCAATCGATATCGGCCTCATTCGACAATGAACCGCATGCTCTGTCTGAATCCTGCCACGCCCCTGAATTCGGCGGACAAAATTCCAATTCCGTATTTCCGGGGGAGGTCAACCTTCATGACACTGTTTCCACCGGCATGTTGAAAGCGTTTGCTCATCAATGTCTGACCCGAAGCGTTGAACAGCCGGAGTGAATATTGCCCCTCGGGAAGTTCTTCCAGCCTGATATTCATCTCCCGCCCTTTGACAGGATTGGAAACAAGCGAAATGGCGGTGCCATCAGCACGTCCGTTCACCCTTACCACATTACTCAGAACAAAAGAGCCGTCCATCTCATGGGCGCTGATCCGGTAATAGATTACTCCGGAAGCCGGCTGGGCATCCGTTTCGGAATAACCCGTACTCTGGTTGGGCATCCGGCTCTTGATTTCATGAAAGTTCTTTCCGTCTGTGGAGCGCTCGACCGAATACCTCGAAACTCCCCGGCTGTCGGCAACCTTCCAGTCAATTCGGTTTGCGCCGGCTTCGCGCTTCACACTTACCATGATAAATTTGACCGGCAATACTCCGACGGGGCGAAGTACGATGCGGAGGCGGTTGGCAGCTCGTGACAAGACATCGCTGGTTGTTACCATATTGATGAGGTTCGGCTGATCAGGAACCAGTGGCGTTTCTATACCGGTGTAGTTATCCTGCAAAACAGCCATATAGGAAGCCCCGAGCAAGTCTTTGATTTTAATTTCCAGCTTATAGGTTTTTATTTTCAGTGCGGTCAGGTTAAAAAAAACAGTGTCTGCCGAATGGAATGCCGACCTTCTTTCCACACTGAATATCTCGTTTAGGTTTTTGATGCCGATTGACTCTCCTGTGTTTGAAAGTTTCCGGGCATCATCACTGTCAACGAGGTCGCTGTATATGTCATCCATTTCCAGCAAATTGCCGTCCAGCAGTGTTTCAGCGGAAACCGAATCGGCATACAAACGTGTTCGGATGATCGATGAAAGCTGAAGCGGCCGGTCAGGACGTGAAACAAGCGCGCTACCCGATACTTTAGCGCCCTCCGGTACCTGGAAGGTTCCCGTACCCCCGGTCGTATGAACCACAAAAGCTTGTCCCGACTGAATGAAATTTGACATAGAAACATCGTCGATACCATAGCTGCCCCCTCCCGGAGTGGGTGTGTAGCCGCTTCCGTTGAAGGTAAACGTCTGGTAAGCGCCGAGGCCCTGAGACCCGGACAGACGAGGATCCCATACATAATAATAGTCATCGACATTGGCCGACTTGCTGGCCAGTTTAAAATCGATGGCCGACGGGAAGGGATTTCCGATAGCGGTGTATTTGCCTGCACCCACGGAAATAACATCCTGATTGCCCTGCACCAATGATCCGGTAGTCCGGAGCACGGTCGATGATTTATTGCTGTTGGTGCTGGTACAGCCCCTATCGCCCCGGATAAAAATCATATAGCCGTGTTTGGTGGCGATGGGGTCGGTCGTATTCGGAGTCGGAGTCCAGCCACTGGTCAAGGGATTATAAGACTTCATGCTCACAGTATTGCTCTGGTAGTCGAAGCCCAGGGAAAGCGCTGCCGGGTCGTTCGACGTAATCCAGGCTCCGTATCCGGTAGAAAAGGAACCGCCCGAGGGTTGCCCCTCCTGCCATGCTTCTTTGATGGACTGTGTGCCTTCCGTGGCGACCGAAAGCAGATGCCACTTTCTTCCCGAAGAGATATAACGCTCCACAGTGACATCGCCGGTGATATAGCCCCCGCCGGCAGGCCCTGATGAGACGGATGCTGTTCCTGACGCCGACGAGGCCAGTGTGAGGTTGCCTCCGGATGAAAGTGTTCCCGATTGCGGAGAAAGCATGCCGGTGAGCCGAAGCGCATTGTCAAGAAGAAGCGATCCACCGCTAGCGTTTAGCGTAAGGTTTCTCAGAACATTCGTGTTGCCCGGATCGGATTGGTCCATGGAAAGAGAGGGGCTTATTCCGGAACCTTCAAATGCAAGATTGCTGTTGGTTCCGCCGGTTATCCCTTCCAGCGATAAATTGACAAGATCCCCTCTGATGGTGAGCGTATTACTGCCAACGGCCAGCCTTGCTCCGGACTCAAAGGATAGGGTTCCGGCAACAGTAATGCTGCCGGTCATGGACTTGGTTCCGCTTCCTGCGACAGCCAGATTACCATATTGCTGTGAGGAATTTAGTGCCGGTACGTTCTGCGCAGATCCTCTGAAGTCAATCGTGCTTGCGGTAGAAATGACATGCGTGCTGAAGTTGGCAGGAACGGTTCCGTTACCTTGTATCCGGAGCGTCGTACCGGAAAGTAGTGTAAGGATGCCTCCGGGTGTAGTACGGTTGACCGAATAAGTCCTGGTGTCCAGCATGCCGGCACTCAGCGACAGGTTGCCGGACACACCGATAGAGCCCGCCAGTCTTTTTGTCCCCGAACCGCTGATGGTCAGGTTGCCGTAGTTCTGCGATGAGTTCAGAACCGAAACAGACTGTGTGCCCGAAAGGGCATTGTATTCGAACGTGCTACCCTGTCCAATGGAATGGGTACTGAAGTTTGAGGGGAAACCGGCTGCGGTTTTCATGTTTCCCCCATCTTCAATCTGCAGCGTGCCCCCTGCAGAGGTGCGTGAAACGCCCGCCGTTTTAAGATCCAGCGTGGCCGAGTTATTGACGGTAAGGTCTCCGTCAATGTAAAGCATGTTGCTTCCGGCCGTTGTCGCTCCGCTGTTGATGATGAGGTTGTTGAAATTGTTCAGGTTGTTGGGAAGCGTGAATGTTCCCGTGAAAACGATGGTGCCGTCATCGGTGAAGTAGTTTCCGCTCAGATCCGGACTTACTTCAAGAATTTTTCCGGCGGTGAGCGTTGCTGAAGGACCCATCGTCAGGGTTCCCTGTGCTCCGGCAACATCACCAAGCGTGATAGCATTGCCCACTGTCAGGGATGATGTTCCTGAAAAATTCAGGTAGCCATGGCCCGTACTGCTGCCGCTTCCCAGTTGCAGGTTATTGCATTGGGCGTCTACAATGTTTACTGTAACCGCATATTTGCCGGCGATAATCACATCGTCGGTAAGCGAGGGGACGGTGCCCCCGCGCCATGTACTTGGATGGTTCCAGTTTCCCGAACGCATGGCCTCAATCTGTGCCTGTGCTTCCGGCGCCACAACAAAGGTGAGGGCGAAAACCAACAGCAGCAAATATGCCGGCACCGGTTTTTTTTGCAGTTCTTTTGCTAAAGGGAATGAAGTGTAGCTCTTTGTTTTCATAGGCGTGATTTTTAAGGGTGAATAAAATCATCAGAGTAGTGGTACGTGATAGGGAATCGGGATTCTAAAAACCATATTTGGATCAGTTCAAAATATGACTTTTGTCATTTGGTAACGGTAAATGAGTATTTTTTATTACTCCCGTTCTTGCAAAAGGATTCGACAAAAATGTAGGAATTTTTCTACCGGAGAGGTTTATGAAACGCGAAGATCTTCCGGGAACGAAACAATGAAACCCTGTACAAAAAATCAATCCGCTGAAAAATCAGAAGCCTGTTCTGTTATCAAGGATTTATAGGCATTTTGATTGATTCATTTCGCTGCTCCGACTTTCGCTTTACAATAATAAATGCCGCAAACGCACCCAGCGAATCGGCCAGCCAGTCAAGCAATTCAAAATCGCGGTTCGGTACAAAATACTTCTGAATGAATTCGGTGGCCAGTCCCCAGAAGCAAACAGCCAGTACGATATACAGGTAAATTGTTTTTTTTCGGGAAGGTGTCGGACTGTCCGAAAGCATGAAAGGACGGCAAAACAAAAAAGTCATAAGCCCGAACATAAAGA
>JBIIDU010000200.1:0-4608 GCA_044238165.1 Ferruginibacter sp.
TCAAAAAGATAAGATCATCGAACGGGTCAACGAGGCGTTGGGAGAAAAGGTGGTGGAGTCGGTATGGATCAAGTGATCGGGGGTGAGGTTCAAGGTTCAAAGTTCAAGTTTAACTCCGCCCTTTAGGGCGGGGGCCTATGGCGAAAAAAAGTTATTGGGGCTATAGCCCTGAAACACTGTCCCAGCAACCCGGTTTGTGGCACACACACCGGAATACACAGTGATGGGGAGGCAAGGTTCAAGGTTCAAAAGTTCAAAGTTCAAGTTTAACTCCGCCCTTTAGGGCGGGGACTCCCAGGTGAAAGTACTTTTTTGGGCTTTAGCCCTGAAACAATGCCCCTGTGCCCTTAGTCGGAGGGAAACAGAGCCCCACGAACCAACACGCTCGAAATGCCCGTTGACCGAAGGGCAACCCTTTGCGGCTTGCCTTACCTGCTTATGCGGCTTTGCGTGAAATATAAGACGGGGCCTGATTAGTTGATTGTGATTACCAGCTTCCGCTGCTGCCGCCTCCACCGAAACTGCCACCGCCAAAACCACCGAAACCTCCGCCTCCGGATGAGGAACCGCCTCCACCCCAGCCTCCCCCTCCCAAACCACCGGTAGGAAAGATGAAGGGACGGTAGCCACGACGGCTCATGAAGGTGCCGCCACCATCGCCTCCTCCACCACCATTGATGCGCGAAAGGACGAAGAGCAGGATCAGCGCGATAAGAATGAAAAAGATGAAATTGCCCCGGTCGATCTCCTGACCCCGGTTCCTATAGCCCTCGGGTGCCTTGTACTCGCCCTTGGTGGCCTGTATGATGGCGTCGGTTCCGTTGTCGATTCCGGAATAATAATCGTTGCCCTTGAAATAGGGAACGATATTGGATTGAATGATTTGAGAACAGATAAGGTCGGGCAGGGCTTTTTCCAACCCATAACCGGGTGAAATATTGAGTTTTCGGTCATTAGCAGAAATGAGCAGCACTACCCCGTTGTTGGTCTTTTTGTTTCCCACACCCCAGGCTCTTCCCAGATTCAGCGCGGCATCGGCAATATCCTCACCGCCCAGCGAAGGCACAATCACCACACATACCTGGTTGCTCGTGCTGTCATCATAAAATTTCAGTTTTTTCTCAAGTGCCTCCCGCTGTTCGACCGTCAGGATGCCGGCATAGTCATTTACGAGCCGGGGCGGCACCGGCCTGTTTTTGATGACCGCATCCATTGTGACGGCCTGCTTCGGCTGGGCAAAGCAGGTCAGCGAACACATCAGAAAGAAAAAACGTAAAAAAAGTTTCATTGACTTCATTTTAGAAATGCGGCCCGCTGCGAAACCACACGCCCTTCGCCTTAATGGCCAAAAACAATTTCGTCGGGCAGCTCGTTCTTGTCGGTCGAAGAATCGTAAGGGAATTCCTTACGGAGCTGCTCCCCGATATGACCAACGCAGGTGACGATACCCTGGCAAATATGATCGCGGGAGAATTCGGCCAACATCTCCTGAACCATATTGTCCCAGAACGACTTGCCCAGGCGCCGATAGATACCCTCATCGGCGAATACGGCCATCTCATGGTGCTTCATGGCAAAGTAGAGCAATACCGCATTGCGCTCTTCGGTCTTTTCCATCTGCAGCTTGAAAAAAATTTCGCCTGCACGATCCAGGGGACTTACCATAGGATTCTTGCTTTCCACATAAATCCTGATTTCGCCACTGGTTTGCTTTTCCGCATCACGGATGGCGTCCACAATGGCTTTTTGTTCTTCCGGGGAGAAGAACCTAGGGCTCTTTTTCATGAAAGGAGGCAATATGTTCATCGCTGGTACTTTTCCACTTTATGCATTCAGACAGTTTTCCCGATCAGGCCTTCAACCGTTTTACCGAAACTTCACTTCGACCGATTTGTCGGTACCGGCATCGGACTGAAATCCCTCATAAGGCTTCAGTCCGAACATCTTGCCCACCAGGCTAGCAGGAAAGGCCTTTACAGAGCTGTTGTAATCCGCTACCGCGCCGTTGAAATCTTTTCGGGCCACTTTGATCCTGCGCTCGGTTCCCTCCAGTTGGGTTTGAAGGCCGGAGAATGCCTGCGTGCCCTTCAGCTCCGGATAGTTCTCGACCCTGATCAGCAAACGGCTGGCAGCCCCTGCCAGTTCGTTCTGGGCAATTTCCTGTCGGTTGAAACCCTCCGCATTCACTTCGCCAGAAACGACAGCCCCGGCAGCTTTTGAACGGGCTTCCGTAAGTTGTGTCAGCACGGTCTGCTCAAAATCGGCCTGTCCCTTCACTACATTCACCAGATTTGGAATAAGGTCAACACGGCGCTGGTAGGCACTGTTTACCTCGTTCCACTGCATTTTGACTATCTCTTCCTTTTTTACCAGTTCATTATAGGTGATTACGGCATAAAGAATGAGCAAAAAAATGGGGATGGCTATGGCATAATTGAGCAGTCGCTTGTTCATATGAAAAGCAGAGTTTTGAAAAATCCGGTTTACCGGCCCATCAAATTGATGTGCCGGTAAACTCAGAAAATATTTTCGAATCGAAACAAAACTTAAAACCGGAGAACCGGCAGCAAAACAACCTAATTCCTACTTTTTCATATCATCGAAGTTCACTTCCACTTTTTTCTCCGCTCCGGCATCAGCCTTGAAGCCTTCTTTCATATGGAAGCCGAACATGCCACCCAGGATGTTCATGGGAAAGGAACGAACTTTGGTATTGTAGGTATTCACTTCATCATTGAAAACCTTGCGTGAATTCTTGATGCCGTTTTCGATGCCTTCGAGCTGGCCCTGCAACTTGGTGAAGTTTTCGGTAGCCTTGAGTTGGGGATAGCTCTCCACAGTGGCCAGCAGGCGGCTGAGCGATCCGGAAAGCTGACTTTGTGCAGCCTGGAACTCGGCCATTTTCTCCGGAGTCAGATTCTCGGCATTGATGTTGACGCTGGTGGCTTTGGCCCGGGCTTCCACCACATCGGTCAGGGTCTTTTGTTCAAAATTGGCAGCGCCTTTCACCGTGTTGACCAGGTTGCCGACCAGGTCGCTCCTGTTCTGGTATTCCGTTTGCACATTGTTCCAGGCTTTTTTTACGCTTTCATCCTGCCTGACCAGGCCATTATAACCGTTGCAGCCCAGAAATCCGACGAGCAACAATACAGCCAATACGGCCAATAATCCAGTACGTTTCATGAGATTGATAGTTTTACGATGAATGAATAATAAGAAAATAATATTTTCGTAAATATAGGTGATTTGAGGATTTTGGAGGAAATCGCTTGCATTTTTTGCCCCTTTCAAAAAAACCGAAATCAAGAAGATGAGCAACTTCCGTGCAGCGCAATAACAAGGAAAAAATCCTTTTAGAAATCAATCAGGCTTTTACAGCAGCAATACCGGGCAATTCCTTACCCTCGAAATATTCGAGCATGGCACCACCGCCGGTACTCACATAACTTACTTGTTCGTTCAGCCCAAATTGGTTAACGGCGGCCACACTGTCACCACCACCGACCAGGCTGAATGCACCGCTCTTTGTTGCTTCAGCAACGGCCAGTGCTACGGAACGGGTACCCGCCTGGAATTTTTCCATTTCAAACACGCCCATCGGCCCGTTCCAGAGTATGGTTTTGCTTTTACGGATCACTTCGCCGAAAATACCGGATGCCTTCGGGCCGATGTCCAGTCCCATCCAGCCTTCAGGTATGGCATCGCTGGGGGCCAGTTGCGTATTTGCAGCAGCATCAAAGCGGTCGGCAATTACCGAATCTTCCGGCAAATGGATGCTGACACCTTTTGCTTCTGCTTTGTGCAACACTTCCAGCGCGGTTTGCAGGCGGTCGTCTTCGCAAAGTGAATTGCCAATTTTTCCGCCCCGGGCTTTCATAAAGGTATAGGCCATACCACCACCGATGATGATGTCGGTGGCACGGGCCAGCAGGTTTTCGATGATCAGGATCTTATCGGACACTTTGGCCCCGCCGATGATGGCCGTAAAGGGTTTTTCAGCGGCATGCATGACTTTTTCGGCGCTGGCTACTTCACCTTCCATCAGCAAACCGAACATGCGTTTGCTGCGGTCGAAGTCGGCAGCGATGACAGCGGTTGAAGCATGGGCCCGGTGGGCGGTTCCGAAAGCGTCGTTCACATAAATAGTGCCCAGCTTACTCAACTTGGAAGCGAAAGCGGTATCGCCTTTTTCCTCCTCCTTGTAAAAACGAAGGTTCTCCAGCAACAATACTTCGCCAGGCCGGAGCATTTCCGAGGTCATTGCCGCCTGGCTTCCGATGCAATCGTCGGCGAAGAATACCTTCACTTCGGATTTTCCGCTTCCCTCGTTGAGCATGTCATAAAGAGGATGAAGAAGATGCTTCAGCGAGAAACGTTCTTCGGGCCCGTTCTTGGGGCGACCCAGATGACTCATCAGCACGATGCTGCCGCCGTCGTTCAGTATTTTACGAAGGGTAGGAAGGGTTGCCCGGATACGGGTGTCGTCGGTGATCTGGAAGCGGTCGTCGAGCGGAACATTGAAATCGACACGTACCAGTGCTTTTTGCCCCTGAAAATTGAAATCGCTGAAAGTACTCATGCCTAAATATTAAGTGCAGAAAAGAAAAA
>JBIIDU010000201.1:0-4552 GCA_044238165.1 Ferruginibacter sp.
GTCTTTCTTGCCGAGTTCCGTAGAAAGCTTCACCCGCTGCGCCTCGCCGCCGCTGAGGGTTACGGCGCTCTGGCCAAGCGTGATATAGCCCAGCCCCACATCACGCAGCACTTTGATTTTCCGGTACAGGTAGGGCACCTGCTGGAAAAACTCCACCGCTTCCTCCACCGTCATGTCGAGCACATCGCTGATGCTTTTGCCCTTGTAGCGAATTTCGAGCGTTTCGCGGTTATAGCGCCTGCCGTTGCATTTTTCACAGTGCACATACACGTCCGGAAGGAAATTCATTTCAATGACGCGGGTGCCTCCGCCTTCGCATACATCGCAACGTCCGCTTTTCACGTTGAAGGAAAACCGGCCTGCCGTATAGCCACGGATTTTTGCTTCGGGTAGCTGGGCGAAAAGCGAGCGGATATCCGTGAAGAACCCGCAATAAGTGGCGGGATTGCTCCGGGGTGTTCGGCCAATCGGACTCTGGTCAATTTCTATGACCTTGTCGATATGCTCGAGCCCGCTTACCGTGCGGTAGGGAAGGGGACTGGCTTTGGATCCGAAACAGTGTTGGTTCAGGATCGGATAAAGCGTTTCATTGATCAGGGTCGATTTGCCGCTGCCGCTTACGCCCGTCACCACAATCAGTTTGCCCAGCGGAAATCCTATGTCGAGATTCCGGAGGTTGTTTCCTGACACGCCTTTCAACAGGATGGACTGACCGTTGCCTTTGCGGCGACTGGCGGGTACTTGTATTTTTTTCATCCCCCGCAGGAACAGCGCGGTTTCGGAGTTGGTCCGGATGACCTCTTCCGGCGTGCCGGCTGCCACAATCTCACCACCGTGTTTGCCTGCCCCGGGACCGATGTCTATGAGAAAATCGCTGGCCAGCATGATGTCCTTGTCGTGTTCCACCACCAGCACGCTGTTGCCGATGTCGCGCAGGTGCTTGAGCGCGGAAATGAGCCGCTGGTTGTCGCGCTGGTGCAGTCCGATGCTGGGCTCGTCGAGAATGTAGGTGATGCCCTGCAGCTGCGATCCGATCTGCGTGGCCAGGCGGATCCGCTGGCTTTCGCCGCCGCTCAGTGTTTTGGTGGGGCGGTTGAGGGTGAGGTAGGTGAGGCCCACGTTCAGCATGAACTGAAGGCGTTCCCGGATTTCTTTGAGCAGGTCGCGTGCAATGGTATTCTGTTTCTTGCTCATGCGAAGCTCCAGACCGTCGAACCAGGCGGCAAGATTATCGAGATTCATTTCACCTAGCTCGGCGATGTTCCGGTTGTCGATTTTGAACCAGCAGCTTTCCTTTTTCAGACGCGTACCATTGCAGGTTTCGCAGAGCGCCATTTCCATGAACTTTTCCACCCATTCGCGCAGCGACTCACTGCTGTTGGTACTCGAAAACCAGCGTTTCAGCATCGGTACAATGCCTTCGTAACTTCCGGTATATTCGTTGGGTATCGATTCATCTTCCATATCCAGCGCCAGCGCACGGCTTGCGCCGGCATTTCCGAAAAGCAACAGGTCGAGCTGTTCGGCGCCGAGTTTGGCAATCTGTTGCTGCAGGCTGATCTTATGTTTGCGGGCAAATTCGGCCACCTGCTGGTACACGCTGGCCGGTCTTTCTTCACCCAGGGGAATGATGCCTCCCTCCGCAACGGATTTTGACCGGTCGGGCATTATCGTGTCCATACGGATGGCGTATACGCTGCCCATTCCCCGGCAGGTGGGGCAGGCGCCATAGGGGCTGTTGAAAGAAAACGCGTTGGGCGAGGGCTCTTCATAGCTGATGCCGGTATCGATGCACATCAGCTGCTTGCTGTATTGTGTCACCTGGTTGCTTTCGTTGACCAGCAGAAACAGCAGGCCCTTCCCCATCTGCAGGGTTTTCTGCACGCTCTGGCTCAGCCGGTGGCGCATCTCGTCGGTCACGGCCATACGGTCCACCACCACTTCAATGTCGTGGATCTTGTAGCGGTCCACCTGCATGCGTGGCGCCAGATCTTTCACTTCACCGTCTACACGAACTTTCAGAAAACCCTTTTTTCTGATTTCTTCGAACAGCTCTCGGTAGTGGCCTTTCCGCCCGCGTACCAGCGGTGCCAGCATCGTTATTTTTTTTCCGTCGTACAGGCTGTAGAGGTTCTGAACGATTTCCTCTTCGCTGAACTTCACCATTTTTTTTCCGGTGTTGTAGCTGTACGCCTCGCCGGCACGGGCAAAAAGCAGGCGCAGGAAATCGTAGATTTCGGTGACCGTACCCACCGTGCTCCGGGGATTCCGGTTGGTGGTTTTCTGCTCGATGGCAATCACCGGACTAAGGCCCGATATCTTGTCCACATCCGGCCGCTCCATATCACCCAGGAATTGTCGGGCATAGGCGCTGAAGCTTTCCATGTAGCGTCGCTGCCCTTCGTTGTACAGGGTATCGAATGCCAGCGACGACTTGCCGCTCCCGCTGACTCCCGTAAATACCACCAGGCGGTTCTTGGGAATATTGATGCTGATGTTTTTCAGGTTGTGCTCGCGGGCTCCCTGCACAGTGATGATGCCGGTGTCCCTAGGTTCCTGTGAGGGATTTTTTTTCGCTTTGGCCATGGTTTTGGATCGGTAAAGATAAAATAAAGATGGTGCGCTGGCTTATTGTGTTTTGGTAAGGAAGTGTCAATGTCTGAATTCAGTTGATTGCATGGATAGTGGATGTTGATTGTCTGAACCGCTGATTAAGCGGATTAAGGGATTCCGATGATTTTTTCAGGCGAAGACTCAGCGATTCTTTTCGTTCCCCCGGATGATTTCCATTCCCCCTGGGGCATCGGGGGGCAATTCCGCCAAATAGAGGTAGCATTGGATTTCGATATGCAGCTTTTACCAGCATGCCTCCGTGGTCGTAGTCCACACCAATCAATTCAATGGAAAAAGGGAGAAACACGTTCGCACAGGGCTGTAGCCCTGCGCCCAACAAAATTTCGTAATCCTAAAATCCTTTAATCCTGCGCATCCTGATTCAGACAAATATATTTTCATACAAAGCTGCAGAGGCAGGTCAGTTTTTCCAGTTACATGCTTCTCAGGCGCAGGTCTCCCGACCTGTGCCGCAGCGTTACTGATTTTTTCTCCGTCCAAGTTCATGTCTAACGCACCGGAATTCCCCCAATCCAAAATTTTGTGCATCCTGATTCCGACAAGAAACGATCCGAAAAGTTGGCCCCACAGTTTACGCTCATAATTTCACTATCTTACCCGAAAATGCCCCGTTGGACCTGAACCCCGGGTATTCCTCGCAGTCAATAAAAAGCATATGGCCGAACATTCCGGAAAAAAACTGGGATTATGGACCAGCACCTCGCTGGTGGTGGGCAGCATGATTGCATCGGGCATATTCCTGATGCCTGCGGCCCTGGCCCGTTTCGGTTCCATCAGCCTGGTAGGGTGGGTGTTTGCCGCCATTGGTGCCATGCTTACGGCCTGGGTGCTCAGCAAACTGAGCGTGATGATGCCGGTTTCCGACGGCGGTCCTTACGCCTATTGCCGCAAGGGCATGGGCGATTTCGCCGGTTTTTGTGTGGCCTGGAGTTACTGGCTTTCCACCATCTGCGGCAATGCAGCCATCACGGTGGGTGTGGTCAGCGCACTCAGTACATTTTTTCCTTCACTGGCCAACAACTCCCTTCTGGCCGTTGCCATCGCACTGGCTGTCATTTGGCTGCTGGGCTGGATCAACACCAAGGGCATCATCGCCTCCGGAAGGTTACAGCTGGTGACTACGTTGATGAAAATCATTCCCTTGCTGCTGGTAACCATCGGCGGTCTCTTTTTTCTCCATCCCGAAAACTTTCATCCCTTCAATACCAGCGGCACCTCAAACCTTTCCGCCATCAGCGCCACCGCCACGCTTACCTTTTTCTCTTTCCTCGGACTCGAATGCGCCACCATACCTTCCGGAAGCATTGATAATCCGGGCAAGGTCATTCCCCGCGCAACCATGCTGGGCGCCGGTTTCGTTGCGCTGATTTATATAATGAGCAGCGTGAGCGTGATGGGCGTTGTGCCTTCCGGCCGCCTTCAGGAATCGGTTACACCTTATGCCGATGCGGCAGTGGCCATTTACGGATCGGCTGCCCGCTACTGGATCAGCGCAGGCGTGGCCATTGCAGCATTCGGTGCACTCAACGGGTATACGCTGGTGATGGCGCAGATTTCTTCCGCCATAGCGGCCGACGGACTTTTCCCGGAAATCTTTTGCCGGAAGAACCGGAATGGCGCTCCTGCCGCAGGCATCGTAATCGGTTGTGTGCTGGTGTCTTTGCTGATGATGATGAACTATACCCGCGGGCTGGCTTCGCAGTACACTTTTTTCATTTTGCTGACAACGATCGCCACCCTCGTTCCCTTTTTGTTTTCGGCGGCTTCCTTTGTCATCTTGCGGTCGCAGAAACAGGGCGGCAGGCATCCCCGTGCTTTTTGGCCGGGCACTTTCATTGCTGGCTGCACCTTTCTTTTTTTGCTCTGGGCCATCGGCGGATCCGGTCAGGAATCGGTGTTCTGGGGCTTCATCCTGCTG
>JBIIDU010000031.1:0-15787 GCA_044238165.1 Ferruginibacter sp.
CCCCAATCTGTTGGAAGGCAGAAAATAAAATCCTATTTTTGCAACCGGCTTCGGCCGAATGGCTGCGTAGCTCAACTGAATAGAGCATCTGACTACGGATCAGAAGGTTTTAGGTTTGAATCCTAACGCGGTCACTTGAAAATCAAAGGCTTACAGAAATGTGAGCCTTTTTTCATTTCTGCTTATGGCATATTTCTGTTCCTGCCTATGTTTGTTGCTCACGACCCGGAATCATTAAAACCTAAACTCCTGCACATAGGGCACATGCAACTAATTTAACGCAAAGCCCTACAGGATGAAAATTCCTCTGATTCGATTCTTCTGCCTCCAAGGTCGGTGTCCTCACCGACCACAGCATGCTTTAAAATACAGCCCCAAAATGTTGCCACATATTTATGGTAATGGCCCCAAAATAAACCCCATTCAATTCAGTATAAGAATTGCGGTGCCCTTAACCTTTGAATTCACTTTCTTTCAAAACTGATTGTTTTAATCAAACGATAGTCATAAAAATAGCTTGATCGTAACCGATTTTTTTTGCTCTCCCCAAAAACATGATAGTGATCGGTGCGGACACCAAACACGGTGGTAGGATTTTCATCCATTGGGGCTTCCGCCTCATTTGCCATAAATCACTGAACGCCTTCAATTTGTTTAAAAGGTTACTGAGGTTTTAAATTAGGATGGTGGGTTCCGATTACATTTATAATTCGTCCACTTGTTCCGGTATAAATTCCAATCTAAGTGTATACTTTTGGAGATAGCCAAACGCATCTGCCCCACGCATGTTGTTCAAGACACTGAAATACATCTGGAATCATCCCTACAACCGGCACAACCGACTCGGCGCTATTCTACGCTTTTTCAAATGGCAGGTTGGAAGCCGGCTCAATCCCTACCCGGTTGCATATCCCTATACCGAAAAAACAAGGCTATTGGTCTGGAACGGACTTACAGGAGCCACCGGCAATATCTACTGCGGTTTGCTGGAATACGACGACATGTGTTTCCTTCTGCATTTTTTAAGGGAAGAAGACCTGTTCATCGATGCGGGTGCCAATGTAGGCGCATACACAATCCTGGCCTCGGGCGAGGTCGGCTCCCGGACGCTCTCAATAGAGCCGGTACCCCGAACATTTTCTTACCTGAGCGATAATATACACCTTAACCGTTTGGATGAACGGGTATCTCTTTTCAACATCGGGCTGGGCAGCCAGGCCGGAAAGTTGAAATTCACCAGTTCCCTCGATACTGTGAATCATGTGGCTACGCGTGATGAGCCGGGCGTAATTGACGTGGAAGTAAGAAAAATGGACGAACTGTCGGACAACATTCCGGCCCTGATAAAAATTGATGTGGAAGGTTTTGAAACCGAAGTGCTTCGTGGGGCTCAGAAAATTCTGGCAAACCCCATACTGAAAGCCATCATCATCGAATTGAACGGCTCCGGCGCTCGCTACGGCTACGATGAAAATCAGATTCATGCCGACCTCTTGCAACTCGGGTTTACCGCCTTCGGCTATGATCCTGCAAAACGTGCGTTGCTACCCCGCGAAACTTTTGGAAACCACAATACGATTTATGTCCGGGACATGCCCTATGTGTCTAAAAGGTTGAACGAATCCCAATCTTTTAAAATCGGCAGTAATCATAGGATTTGAAACGAGTTACTTTGATTTTCAAAATTTGTATCTCTCTATTTAATGGCTTAATTGTATCAGCGGGATATTGGCTGAACATAATCCACAAGGATCGTATTCATTTTATCGTTAATCATCGGGTTATGTCTCAGTTAGAAAATTTGTTCTATTGTCGTTCCAGTGCGATCAGTTGCCCCTTTCCGGTCATCATCGTGCTTACGTTTATGTTCTCGTGCTTTCCCGCCCCCTGCCTACACGCTCAGGACATCAACGGCAAATGGAGCGGCGCACTCGATGTGGGCGGAAAAACCCTTCGGTTGGTGTTCAATGTCAGCAGAACCGACAGCGGTTACCTTTCCACCATGGACAGCCCCGACCAGGGGGCAAAGGGAATTCCGGTTACCCGAACCGAATCGGGCCCTGCCGGTGTTGTTTTTGAAATCAAATCGGCCCGCATCGAATATTCCGGCGAATTGAAAAACGATGTAATTACCGGAACCTTCCGGCAGGCGGGCCGTGCGTTGCCCTTGAACCTCTCAAGAGGGACCGCCCATATTTCCGGGCCGAAAAGACCGCAGGAACCAATGCCGCCTTTTCCATACCATACGGAGGAAGTCTATTTTACCAATAACAAGGCCGGAATTCGTCTTTCCGGTACATTGTCGCTACCGGAAAAGGAAGGAACATTTCCCGTGGTGGTGTTGATTTCGGGCAGCGGGCCGCAGAATCGCGATGAGGAACTGCTGGGCCATAAACCTTTTCTTGTTCTCGCCGATCATCTTACAAGAAATGGCATCGGCGTGCTCCGATTTGATGACCGGGGCGTAGGCAGTTCCGGTGGCAGTTTCGAAAAGGCCACCACAGCCGATTTTGCCACTGATGTGGAGCATGCGGTCGCTTACCTGAAAACCCGGTCCGAGGTTGATAAAAAGCGCATCGGACTGATCGGACATAGCGAAGGAGGCATCATCGCGCCCCTGGTCGCTTCCCGTACAAAAGATGTCAAATTCATTGTGATGCTGGCCGGTACCGGTATTCCGGGCGATCAACTGCTGTTGCTGCAACAATACCTGATCGGAAAGGCCGGGGGTGCCGGTGAAGAAAAACTGCGAAAGAATGAAGCGATAAATCGCGAAGTTTTTGCACTGGTAGGTCGTTCAAACAATCTGGATGAGCTCGACAGTTCCCTTACACAATTACTTGCCCGACGGCTCAAGGACTTTCCTGAAGAAAAACCGGAGGGTATGAGCGGTCAGGATTTTATCAGGGCTCAGGTAAAGGGCGTGGCAAATACCTGGATGTATCATTTCCTGCGCTACGATCCGGCCCCGGCGCTTACCCGGGTAACATGCCCGGTATTGGCCCTGAACGGAATGAAAGACCTGCAGGTGCCCGCCCGCGAAAACCTGGACGCCATCCGCCGGGCACTGGATAAGGCAGGAAACCGGCAGTTCAGCATCCGCGAGTATCCGGGGCTCAATCATCTTTTTCAGGAATGTGTTACCTGTTCACCAGATGAATATGCCACCATTGAACAAACCATGGCGCCGGTTGTTTTGAACGACATATCCGGTTGGATCCTGGGACTGAAGCTTTAGGTATCCATCCCAGCCAATCCCTGACCGGTTTTGTCAAATGTCCGCCAACACACCACCCGATCCCCGGGACCTGGACCGCATCATTGAAATGGCCTGGGAAGACCGTACGCCTTTCGAGGCCATTCAGATGCAATTCGGATATGCCGAGTCCGAAGTCGTTGACCTTATGCGCAAATACCTCAAGCGCAGCAGTTTCAACCGCTGGCGCAAACGGGTACACAGTGGCGTTAGTCAGAAACATGCCCGGTTGCGGAATCCTTCCATCAGCCGTTTCCGATGCTCAAGGCAGAGGACGATTTCCCACAACAAGATCAGCAAGCGATGAAAAATACCGGTTTCCCCACTTCCTATGCCGACATCCTCCGGGCCGTGGAGGCCATAGATCCGGTGCGCTATGGTAAAACCCGTAATTATGTAGACGGGGCCGTTACGTACCTTTCACCTTACATTTCACGCGGAGTCATCAGTACCCGGCAGGTACTGGAATCGGTATTGAAGCGGGGTTACCGCATCCAACAGATCGAATCTTTTGTCAAGGAATTGTGCTGGCGCGATTATTTTCAGCGGGTGGGCCAGCACCGCAACCTGCAGCTCGAGATTCGGCAGGCGCAGGTGCCCGTAGCCAACCACGAAATGCCCGTTGCGGTCAGCGAGGCGGCTACCGGCATAGAGGGTATTGATACGGCCATACGCGGACTCTACGAAACCGGATACATGCACAACCATTGCCGGATGTACACAGCCTCCGTCGTATGCAACATAGCCCGCTCGCATTGGCTGGTTCCCGCCCGCTGGATGTATTACCACCTGCTCGATGGCGACTGGGCAAGCAATGCCTGCAGCTGGCAGTGGGTTGCGGGAGCCAACAGCAGCAAGAAGTATTATGCCAATCAGGAAAATATCAACAAGTTCACGCACACCAGCCAGCACGGCACATTCCTGGATATCGATTATCCGGAAATTCCCGGAATGGAAATACCGGCCGCGCTTCGAGCGATAACTCCATTCAGCGCAGCAACCAGCTTGCCTGAGCCAACGGTCTCCACCGTCGATCCTGAACTGCCCACATTCATCTATAATTACTACAACCTCGATCCGCTCTGGCATCGGGATGAGTCGGGCAACCGCATACTGCTGCTGGAGCCTGAATTTTTCAGGGAATATCCCGTAAGTGGGCGATGTATGGATTTCATATTGCAACTGGCTGAAAATATTCCCGGCATCCAGGTGTACGTGGAATCATTCGCATCCCTGATTGAAAAATTCGGACTGAAGGAAATCTTCTTTAAGGAGCATCCGCTCAATATCGGCTATACGGGTACTGTTGAACCGCGTGACTGGATTGCTCCTATGGTGGAAGGGTATTTCCCATCCTTTTTCGCCTATTGGAAAAAAGTGGAGAAGCAGCTTAATGCGATGTAATGTAGGGGCGACGGGGATGTAAATGTAGCGTGCTAAGTGTTAAGTGATCAAGAAGTCACTAAAACTGGTTGCTTTTTCAGAATTCAGCCCGCCCGATCACGCAACTAAAGCCGGCAGGCCTAGCGCCGGCATGTATTGGGTGGAAGTGCCGGGTAGCGATGGACGTTTGGCTTAGCGGAGCGGGCTGGTGAAGAATTGATCTTGACGTGTTTATTCATCAGCAGAAAGAAACCTGATGCCGCAATTGAAAAGTGCAGCTTTTTCATCTGGCGCCACCTGTATTTGTCAGTGTTTGAACGGCCTTTTCTTGATCATTCCGCCCCGCGTGTCTTTCACATTGTGCATCGTTACAAAGGCGTTGGGGTCGATGCGTTTCAGCTCCCCATTCAGCTTGTTCAGTTCCAAGCGGGTGATTACGGAGTAGAGGATGTCCATCTCTTTCCGAATGCCACTCCTTCCGTAGCCTCCCTTCCCGCTGTAAACGGTGACGCCGCGTCCGAGCTTGCTCTGTATCATTTCCCGGATTTCCTCCTGGTGCGAGGAAATGATGGTGACTCCGATATATTCTTCTATGCCTTCCACCACAAAATCAAGTGTTTTGGAAGCGGCCAGGTAGGTGATCATTGAATACAGGGCGATGTCAATTCCCAGAAAATAGGCTGCCGTACCGAAGATGAAGACGTTGATGATCACGACAATGTCGCCCAGCGTGGCACCGAGTTTCCTACTCAAATAAATGGCCAGCACTTCGGTTCCGTCGATGACACAGCCGCCTCTTATGGCAAATCCGATGCCGGCACCCAGAAAAAAACCGCCGAAAATGGCCGTCAGCAGATTGTCCTGCGTCACATCCGGAAAGCTGACTCCGGCCAGCACTAGTGCCAGCCCGGCAATGGCAAGGCTGGTTTTTACGGCAAACGACAAGCCTACAGTCCGGTAGCCCATATAGATGAATGGAATATTGATGCAAATTATCAGCAAATACAGCGGTAGTTCTGTGATGGCCGAAACCAACAGCGATATGCCGGTAGCCCCTCCGTCGATGAAATGGCTCGACTCCAAGAATCCCTTAAGTCCGAATGCAGCGGAAAAGACACCTGCCGTAATCAGCAAAACGTCTTTTATCGTTTGACGGATCAGGATTTTCAGTTCGTGGTAGGCTTTTGCGCGTCGGAAACTCGACAGATTTTCCGGATTGCCGTCATCGGTATTCCGGTTCCGGTGTACGATTCGTTGTATGATGCCGGTCCAGAATGATTGCATTGTTTTTTTTTGGATGTTCTTATCAGGTAAACTGGTTATGCTTGCGGGTTGCCGGTACCTGGTAATAATCATTGTGTGATTCCTTCCAGCCCCAGCAGGAACGCATAGTTGAGGGCGATGTCTTTGATATAATCAAAGCGCCCCGATGCGCCGCCGTGCCCGAAATCCATATTGGTCTGCAGCAACAAAAGGTTCTTGTCGGTCTTGGTCGCCCGCAGCCGGGCCACCCACTTCGCCGGCTCAAAGTACTGAACCTGGCTGTCGTGCAGTCCGGTGGTGACGAGGATGTTGGGGTATTCCCTTTCCTGCACATTTTCATACGGCGAATAACTTTTCATATAGTCGTAAGCCTCCTTGTTCACTGGATTGCCCCATTCGTCGAATTCGTTGGTGGTGAGGGGAATGCTTTCGTCGAGCATCGTGTTCACGACATCCACAAAGGGTACCTGTGCAATCACCCCGTTGAAGAGTCCCGGCGCACTGTTCAGCACCGCACCCATCAGCAGGCCGCCGGCACTGCCACCCTGCGCATAAAGGTGACTGCTATCCGTGTATTTTTCTTTGACCAGATGCCCGGCTACGTCTATGAAATCGTTGAAAGTGTTTTTCTTCTTCATCATCTTCCCGTCTTCATACCATTGCCTGCCCATTTCCTGCCCGCCGCGGATATGGGCAATGGCGAACGCAAAGCCCCGGTCGAGCAGGCTGAGCCTTGCGCTGCTGAATGTGGCATCCAGGCTGTTGCCGTAGGAACCATAGGCGTACAGCAGTAGGGGCGAACGGCCGTTTTGTTCAAAACCTTTCTTATAGACGATGGAAACAGGAATCTTCACCCCGTCGCGGGCCGTGACGTAGATCCGCTCGCTTTTATATTTTGCAGCGTCATAATCGCCTACGATCTCCTGTTGCTTCATTAGTTTTTTGCTGCGACTGTTCAGGTCGTAATCGTAAACGGATGCCGGTGTCACCATGGAATTGTACTGGTAACGCAGCGTGGTACTGTTGTACTCCGGGTTTTCGGAAATGACGGCCATATAAGCGGGTTCATCGAAGCCGATATAATGTTCGGCGCCGTCTTTGAGGTTTCTGACCCTTAGATTGACCAGTCCGTTTTTACGTTCACTGAATACGAAGAAGTCGCGGAATTCCTCCACACCTTGCAACAGCACATCGGCACGATGGGGAATGACTTCCTTCCAGTTTTCGGATGATGTATTCGCGGTACCGCATTCCATCAGCCGGAAATTAAGCGCGTTCAGGTTGGTATGGATCAGGAACTTGTCATCCAGTGCAACCACATCATAGAGCACATTCTTCATCCGGGGCTGGAATACCTTGAAGGAAGCCGTGGGCTGTTCAGCCTGCAGGAAGCGGATTTCAGACGAAAGGGTTGCGGCGGAACTGATGAAGATATATCGCTTGTTTTTTGACCGCCTGACGCTGATGTAATTGCTTTTATCCTTCTCCTCATAAACAACCGCATCGCCTGAAGCCGGGCTCCCCAGCATATGACGCATGATTTTTTCGGAAAGCAGGGTTACCGGGTGCTTGGCCGTATAGAAAAAAGTCTTGTTGTCGGCCGCCCATACCGCATCCCCTTCCGTATTCGGAATCATATCGGGTAGCATCTGGCCTGTTTGCAGGTCTTTCACGCGGATGGTGTATTGCCTGCGTGAAACCTCGTCGGTGCCGAATGCCAGCAGGCGGTTGTCGTCGCTTACCGTAAATCCGGTTACGGCAAAATAGGCTTTGCCTTCCGCCATCTGGTCCACATCGAGCAGCACCTCCTCGGGTGCCTGCAGGTTCCCTTTTTTACGACAATATTTGTAATACTGTTTGCCCTCCTCGGTGCGCGTATAATAGAAATAGCCGTTTTGAAAAACGGGTACGCTCTCATCCTTCTCCTTGATGCGCCCCTTGATTTCGGCAAACAGGTTTTCACGAAGGGGTTTCAGGCCTGCCATCATGCTATCGAGGTAGGCGTTTTCAGCTTTGAGGTAATCGACCACTTTTGTGCTGTCGGGGCCTTTCTTAAAATAGTCGATCATCCAGTAATAAGGATCATTGATCGTATCGCCGTGAAGGATACGCAGATGGGGCTTCATTTCAGCCGTGGGCGGTTTGACTCCCTCCGGCCACGGGTGCCTCTCCGGCTTTTTTTTTGAGTTGCAGGATGTGCTCATGGAAATAAGAATTACGCAGAAAAACAGGATTGTAGGAATTTTTTGCATGGCGCTTGTTTTGAAGATGCCGGGAAAGATATAGGACGGCAATACTCCGGGCAAGTGGAGAAGTCATGCCGGTTTCATTGGCAATTTAAGTCCGTTGCAGGAGGAAACAAGCGCTAAGTATGTTTTGCGCCCTGAGGGATACCCCGGATCGCGTTCACCCGGTTATTCTGACCAGGTTGCCGTTGACCGCCACATTGTATTGTTTGAGCGGTCTGTTTGCGGGCCCCTGCAGGACACTTCCACTGGTGCTGAAACGGGCGCCGTGGTTGGAACAGAAGAAATCATTGTTTGCCGAACGGAAGGCCACGTTGCTTCCCTGGTGCGTGCAGGTTTGGGATACGGCGATGAGGTTACCCCCTGTGGTTTTTGCGATGATGACGCCATTACTGTAGAGGAAGCCCCCGGGGTTGTCGAGTGCCGTATTCTGGGTGAGGTCGATGGTGAAATCAACAACGGGTGCGGGATTACCGCCCGGATCAGCCGATTCTTTCTTGCAGCCGCCCAGACAGGAGGCAAGTACCAGCGATGCGGCCGAGAGGCCGATGGAGGAGAGGAATTCTTTTCTGTCCATGATCAATGGTTTAGATGAATACGTTATTGATGTAATGCTTTGTAGATGATGATGAAAGAAGGATGCACAAGGTGACTTAACAATCAGCCGATAAAAAAGTTTGCCGGAAAATCCTAAGGACAACTGGATTCGTTTTCGGAATAGGGTCTCATTTAAGGCGCAATTTTGACATTCGGTAATCCGTAGTACTTTTTCAGTGAACCGTTTAGGGAGAAAAAAATTCACCGGCCGGCCCGACCAATGCCCGGATCTTATCCGGCAATGGTTCTGTCAAACCCAGCCAGACGCCAAAACTTCTTATGATATCCTTCCGAACGTTCGATTCCCTTATGCTCTCGCTCTGCTTGCCCGCGCTCTTCGAAATCTTTTCGCCCCCGCTTCCGAGCAGGAGTGCATGGTGATGAAACACGGTATTGTGGAACACCGGGACGTTCAATTGCCTGTCGATATGCAGTTGCATGGCGGTCGATTCGAGGAGGTCGGAACCGCGCGCAATATGCGTGATGCCGAAATGCCGGTCATCGGCCAGCGAGCAGATCTGGTAGGCGGCCAGCCCATCTTTTCTTCTGACCACAAAGGCACCCGCCGTATCTGCCAGGTTGATACTTACTGCACCCATCGCCCTGTCGTGGAACGAAATCTGTGCTTCGCCCGTCATCATCATGCGCCAGGCCATTTCCGGACCATTCAGTGGATATGCATCAGCGGCGCAGCGGCATGCATGTGCCCCCGAATCGGAGCGCTTCAGTTTACGGGAGCAACGGCAGGCGAAAAGCAAGTTGTTTGCGATAAGCTCATCGAGCATCGCGCGGTACAGCGGTGTGCGCCCGGCCTGCGTCCAGTTGCGTTCAAAATCGTCTGGTCCCGAGGGGCCCAGATCCCAATCAAGCCCAAGCCATTCCAGCACCCGGAAAATATCTTCCACATATTCCCGACGTTTCCGGTCGGCATCTCCATCGTCTATCCTAAGTAGCACCCTGCCGCCGTTGCTGCGTGCCCAAAGCCAGTTGAGCAGGAAATTGTACAGGTTGCCGGTATGCAGGAAGCCGCTGGGTGTAGGGGCGATTCGGGTAAGCATGTGGACGACAAAAATAAACTCTTTCACACAGCCAATGCCCCGTTCACCCCTGTTGATAAACCGCCGGGATGCCTCTTTGGCGGATTGGTTATATTTGCCCGCATTGAAACAACCCCATACCCGCAGCCTATGGCAGAAAAAGAACAACACCAGTACACCGATGACTCGATACGCAGCCTCGACTGGAAAGAGCATATCCGACTGCGTCCGGGCATGTATATCGGCAAGCTGGGCGACGGCAGCAGTCCCGACGACGGCATCTATGTGCTGCTCAAGGAAGTGATCGACAACTGCATCGACGAGCATACCATGGGCTATGGCAAGCACGTGGATGTAACCATCAGCGGCAAGGAAGTGAGTGTACGCGACTTCGGCCGCGGTATTCCCCTGGGAAAGGTGGTGGATGTGGTGAGCAAAATCAATACTGGTGCCAAGTATGACAGCAAGGCCTTTCAGAAAAGTGTGGGGCTCAACGGCGTGGGTACCAAGGCCGTAAATGCCCTCAGCAACTACTTCAAGGTTTCCAGTTTCCGCGAAGGCCGCGAAAAGTTGGCCGAATTCCGGCAGGGAAACCTCATCAAGGAGCATAAGGAAACTGCCTCCAAAGAGGACAACGGGACGCTGGTGCATTTCATCCCCGACGATTCCATCTTCAAGAATTTCCACTTTGTACAGGAATACCTCGACAACCAGTTCTGGAACTACTGCTACCTCAACGCAGGCCTGGTGATGAACCTCAACGGCAAGCGCTATGTGAGCAAGAACGGCCTTCTTGACCTGCTGCAGCGCAAGACCAATACCGACGAAATCCGCTATCCCATCATCCACCTGAAGGGCGACGACATTGAGGTGGCGGTCACGCACGAAAACAGTTACGGCGAAGAATATTACAGCTTCGTGAACGGTCAGTTCACCACGCAGGGCGGCACCCATCTTGCGGCTTTCCGGGAGGGCTATATCAAAACCATCCGCGAGTTTTTCAAGAAGGATTATGATGCCGCCGATATCCGGGGCAGCATCTGCGCCGCCATCAGCGTTCGGGTGCAGGAGCCGGTTTTCGAAAGCCAGACCAAAACCAAGCTCGGTTCTTTGAATGTGAGCGAAGGGGGCGCGAGCATGAAAAATTTCGTGGGTGATTTCCTTGCGCGTGAGCTCGACAATTTCCTGCACCGCAATCCCGCCGCGGCCGAAGCCCTCAAAAAGCGCATCGAGCAGAGTGAACGCGAACGCAAGGAGCTCAGCGGCATCCGCAAACTGGCCAACGAGCGCGCCAAAAAAGCCAACCTGCATAACAAGAAGCTGCGCGACTGCAAATACCATTACAACGACGAGCCCACCGGGAAAGACAAGGATCTGATTGCCGAAAAACAAAAGGAGAGCACCATTTTCATCACCGAGGGCGACAGTGCCAGCGGCAGTATCACCAAGGCGCGCAAAGTAGATACACAGGCCGTTTTCAGCCTGCGTGGCAAACCGCTCAACTGCTTCGGCCTGACCAAGAAAGTGGTATACGAAAACGAGGAGTTCAACCTGCTGCAGCACGCGCTCAATATCGAGGAGGGCTACGAAGGCCTTCGGTACAACAATATTGTGTTCGCTACGGATGCCGATGTCGACGGCATGCATATTCGCCTGCTGCTCATGACCTTCTTCCTCCAGTTCTTCCCCGACCTGGTCAAGAACGGGCATGTGTATATTCTTGAAACGCCGCTGTTTCGCGTGCGCAACAAACAGCACACGCACTATTGTTACGATGAGGCGCAGAAGCAGGAAGCCATCCGAAAGCTCGGCGGCAAGCCCGAAATCACACGCTTCAAGGGGCTGGGTGAAATCAGCCCCGGCGAGTTCGCGGATTTCATCGGTCCCGATATGAAACTACAACCTGTGATGATGCTGCCCGAAACCCATATCCAGCAGCTCCTGGAATATTATATGGGCAAGAACACTCCGGCCCGTCAGGATTTTATCATCGATAATCTGAGGGTGGAGCTCGACGTGGTGGAAGAAGCAGTTTAGTTTGATGCCGGCGGATGTTCCGCTGTTCGCCATTGTTGTGTCACTCCCGTATACGGCATCACGCTGTTGTGAAAACGAAAAAAATTATGAGTTCTCTGGTAATTAAAGAGCTGCGGTTTCAACTCTATGTTTGAATTTCATACCGATAAGGACCGCTATTTCGCCATGCAGGCCCAAAATGCCCGCGACTATGTGCTGCCCTTCATTGAGGCATACTGCCCCCTTGTGGCCGGCATGCGGGTGCTGGAAATCGGCTGCGCCGAGGCGGGTGTGCTGAAGGCCTTTACCGACAGGGGCTGCGAGGCGGTGGGAGTGGAGCTCGAGGAATCGAGGCTGGAGCTGGCGCGCAACTATTTGCGGGCCGAACTGGAAAAGGGGCAGATCCGCTTCATTTCCCGCGATATTTATAAGATTGATGCCCAAGCCGACCTCAACGGGCGCTTCGATATCATTGTGCTGAAGGATGTGATCGAGCACATACATGGTCAGGAGAAGCTGATTGCCTGGATGAAGCAGTTGCTCAATCCCGGAGGAATGGTCTTCTTCGGTTTCCCGCCCTGGCAAATGCCCTTCGGCGGACACCAGCAGTTGATGTCGAACCGCTGGCTGAGCAAACTTCCTTACTTTCATCTGCTGCCGATGGGAATGTACAAGGCCATACTGCGGTGGGGGAAGCAGGATGTAGATGGCTTTGCGGAGATCAAGGAAACCGGTATCAGCATCGAGCGTTTTGAGCGCGCGGTAAGCGCAGGCGGCTATAGGGTAGTCAACCGCCTGCATTATCTGGTGAATCCCATTTACACCTATAAGTTTGGCTGGAAGCCTAGGAAGCAATGGAGGCTCATCAGCGCCATCCCGTATCTTCGGAATTTCTTCACCACCTGTGTGTATTACCTGATTGTGGTGGAGGGCGAAAAACAGCCTGGATCAAACTGATTATTGTTATCAAATAAAATAGTTTATGGTACATGTGGTTTTTAATGAAGCGGATATTGAGTTGCTGAAATCCGCCATGGAGCTCGATGAGCGGTTAAGCGGCGAAATCCGGCTGATCCGCGACGATTATGCCGTTGGACCGCTGGATGAAATCTATACGGAGGCGGGTGTCCTGGTCCGTAAAAACTGGTGGGTAGCCGTGCTGGAAGGTGGCGACTATTCGGGCAAGGCGGGCACTGGCCTGGTAAACGACGAGGCCGAAGCCGGGGCCCTTTGCGCGCTGCTCGACGGGCAGCAGGATGAACACTTGTGGATCTGGGCCGCGCAAAACGCACACGACGTATGCGGTTATTACTGGCTGCTTTCACGGCTCAAACCCTTCCAGGGCCGCGTGCATATTGTGTACATCAACAATCTGCCCTTTATCAACGAGAAGGGGAATATCTTTTATCCGGTTCGGCTCAGTGAAATAAGGCCTTCCGAGTGTGTCAAAGCCGGCAGGCTGGCTCGTCCGGTTACACCAAGCGAGTTTGAACTCGACCCCGACGAGTGGGAGAAAATCTGCCGTTCAGGCGGCGGCGTCCGAGTACTGGAAGGCGGAAAAAAACTGGTTACGGCGGGAGAAGACCATTACGACGCCGAGCTGCGCAAATTCGTGATGCCGCAGTGGCAGAAAGCGGCCAAGGTGATCCAGCATTTTCAGGCAAAAGCGCGGCACGGAACCGGCGATGCCTTTCTGTTATGGCGTCTGAAGGATATGGTATACCGGGGCGTATTTGACACACAGGGAAAAATCGAAGGTATGCGCGACTTTGAAGTGCGTATCAAAGTGAAGGAACAGGTGGAGGGGTGATTGTAAATGTTAGGTGTTAAATGTTAAGTTGTAAATGGTCGGGTTTTGAAGGCGAATAATTTTTTTCCCGATGGCTTCATTTAACATTTAAAATTTAACATTCAACATTACATAAGGTCCATTGCCTTTGCAAAGAAGGTGCAGTTGAAGGGAAGCACCATGGAACAATACCCGCCGCCGATCTTATATACGAAGGCGAACGCGGCGATGGAAATGAAGAAAAGTACCCAGTAGAGGCCTGAAGATTTTTTGGTGGATTCCATAATGCTGTTTTGTGCCGCAAAAATAATGGAAAGCGGGAACTTTTGCCGCTATAGCCCCTTTTTTCCTCCATATGCTTGCTGAACGTGTTCGCCTATGTGCCTGTAATGCTTCTGCAAGGTTTTTCGGAATCGTGCAAAGTTTCTATCTTGCTCCTTTTAATCCTTCGGTTTCATGCTCATCAACTTTTACCTGCGTTTTTCCACCCGTTACGGACAGGAACTATATGTATCGGGCAGCCATACCCCTATGGGTGGGGATGATTTTACCCGTGCCCTGCCCCTGCAATATTTCAATGAGGAATATTGGTTCACTTCCGTTGAAATTACGGGCAATACGACACAACTGCTTCCGCTTACCTACCGGTACCTGCTCCGGGAAAGCGATGGGAATGAGGTGGTGGAGTGGGGCAACGACCGGGTGATTTCGTTCAGCAAGAATTCTCCTGATGACATAACAGTTATTGATATTTGGAACCATGCAGGCGACCGTGAAAACGCTTTTTTTACAAAGCCTTTCCGGGAAGTGCTTCAGCCACGGCGGAAGTTTCCGGCACCCAAGGTTGTGAAGAGCGCCACCCACGAATTCCGCGTAAAAGCGCCGCTGCTCGGGCAAGATGAAGTAGTGTGCATTACGGGCAGCGGAAAAGCGCTGGGCGACTGGGGTACCGATTTGCCCTTTTTGCTGCGTCTTTCCGGCGACTGGTGGACTATACGCATCAACCTGAACGGGGAGCATTTCCCCGTAGCCTATAAATATGGTATTTACAACACGGCGACGGAAAGTTTTGTCCAATTTGAAAGTTCCGGAAACCGTATTCTCCCCGGCGATTCGGGCAGGGGGAAACTCACCATCCTGCATGACGGATTCGCCCAGTTCCCAATGAAAGCATGGCGGGGAACGGGCGTGGCCATACCGGTATTCAGTTTACGCAGTGAAAAGAGTTTCGGCACCGGAGAGTTCACCGATATCCGATTGCTGGTTGACTGGGCCAAATCCGTGGGCCTCAAAATGATCCAGTTGCTGCCGGTAAACGATACCACGGCCAACCACAGTTTTACCGATTCTTACCCCTATGCCGCCATATCGGCATTTGCCCTGCATCCGCTCTATCTCAACATGGCGCAGGTGGCCGGAAAGGCGGGAGCGGCCGTCGCGGCCGGCTGGACGGAAAAGCAGCAGCAACTGAATGCCCTTCCCGCGCTCGATTATGAGGAGGTGATGCGTTGCAAATGGGAAGCCATTCGCACGCTTTATAAGATACATAAAGACAAGTTCACCCGCGATGCGGCTTATCTGGAATTCTATACCGACAATGCCCACTGGCTCTTGCCCTATGCGGCATTTTGCTGCCTGCGCGACCGCTATCACACAGCCGATTTTGGCAAATGGGGCGATTTTGCCGTATACGATGACGCCCGCGTGCGCCAATTGGTGCTGGAGGGTGGCCAGGGTTTTGACGAAGCGGGCGTGCACTTGTTTGTGCAATACCATCTGCACCTTCAATTGCGTTCCGCCACCGAATATGCCCACACCAATGGGGTGGTAGTGAAGGGCGATCTTCCCATCGGTATCTACCGCAACAGTTGCGATGCCTGGGTGGCTCCTGAGCTCTACAATATGGATGAGCAGGCCGGTGCGCCGCCCGACGATTTCGCGGTAAGCGGACAGAACTGGGGATTCCCTACCTACAACTGGAAGCGGATGCAGGAGGACGGTTTCGCGTGGTGGCGAAAGCGTTTCGGACAGATGAGCGCCTATTTCGACGCGTTCCGCATCGACCATATCCTGGGGTTTTTCCGAATCTGGAGCATACCGCTGCACTCGGTGCAGGGCATCATGGGGCGTTTTGTGCCGGCTATACCGGTGCAAATCCATGAACTCCACCGGGCCCATATTTCGTTTGATCATTCCCGTT
>JBIIDU010000202.1:0-4521 GCA_044238165.1 Ferruginibacter sp.
AAGTGGAGGTAAACATCACCTCATAGCGACTTGACTCGTGATGAGTATAAACAATAACTGCCGCCTCTGCGGGCTTGTAATCCATATTCAGCAGGAAGTTCTCCGCCTTGGTTCGTGACTCACGAACTTTTTTTGTCTGAATTATGATGGGTATGATTACATGAGGGCTTTGATGGATTGCTTTGCGACTTAACCCCGCTTACCGCCTATGCGTGAAATGAAATGGTCTGAACCGCTGATTACGCCGATTTACGGATTACGCAGATGCTTACCGGCAACATCTCCGGAGCAGGACGATGCGACATTCCGGAGCCTGGTGGCAACGTCCCCCATGTAACCACTGTCAGGCGCAGGTCTCCAAACCTGTGCCTCACCGTCACTCTACGACGGGATTCATGACTCAAGTAACCTTTTCTCGTATGAATGATGATAGATATAATTGAATAAGGACGATGATTAAGCACTTTGCGCCTTGACCTTCCTTCCTGCTTTGCGTGAAATAGCCTCCTTAAGAACTCCGGCGGTGTCCCGTTCAGGAAGTTATAAATTTGCAAACGGAATTTGAGCGGGATAAAAAAATCACTCAATTCCTCCCCAAATAATGACCACCCATCCTTCTGCAATCATCATCGGCAGCGGCGTAGCCGGTATGGCTGCGTCCATCCGTCTTGCTGTGCAGGGTTTTGATGTTACCGTGTATGAACGAAACAGCTTCCCCGGAGGGAAACTTCATGCCTTTGAACAAAACGGCTACCTGTTCGATGCCGGACCCTCCCTGTTCACCCAGCCGGCCAATGTGGAGGAACTTTTCGCTTTGGCCGGCGAGCCCATTCGCGATTATTTTTCCTATACCGAAGTGGACATCGCCTGCCGTTATTTCTATTCCGGAGGAAAAAAAGTGGACGCTTACAGCGATGCAGTCCGGTTTGCGGCAGAGTTGAAGAGCCAGTTCGGAGAAGACGATCAGGCGGTGCTGGGCTACCTCAAACGAGCCGAACAACTCTATGAGCATATCGGCACCATCTTTCTGAACCATTCCCTGCACCGTACCGCTACCTGGCTGCATCCGCGCGTGCTCAAAGCCATTGCGCGTCTGCGTTACACCTATCTTTTCTCCACCCTGAACCGGCATAACGAGCGCTGCTTCCGTGCACCCGAAACGGCGCAGCTCTTCAACCGTTACGCCACCTACAACGGAAGCGATCCCTATCAGGCGCCGGCCATGCTGAGCCTGATTCCCCATCTCGAACAAAACCAGGGAACCTTCTATCCGTACGGCGGAATGATCAGCATCACCAATGCCCTCCACCGGCTCGCCCTGAAAAAGGGTGTGCGCTTCTGTTTCAATACGCCGGTACAGAAGATCCTGCACCGCAACGGCCGTGTCACCGGGGTGTTGGTCAACGATACCGAGCAATCCGCTTCGGTGGTGGTCAGCAATGCCGATGTGTACTTCACCTATAAGCAGTTACTCAATGATGAACGCAGGGCCGAACGCGTTTTGCGTCAGGAACGCAGCAGCAGCGCAGTAATCTTTTACTGGGGTATTGGCCGTGCCTTCAGCCAGCTGCACCTGCACAACATTTTTTTCAGCGATAACTACCAGGAAGAATTCAATCATATTTTTCAAAAAGGGGGGCTGTCCGACGATCCTACCGTTTATGTGAACATTACTTCGAAGATGGAGCTGGGACAAGCGCCGGAAGGGAAGGAGAACTGGTTTGTCATGGTGAACGCTCCTGCGCATAAGGGACAAAACTGGCAACAGCTTGTCGGCGAACTGCGTAAGGCCGTATTAAGGAAGCTTGAAGAAAGGCTGGGCGAGCCGGTGGAACCCCATATTGAAACCGAGCGCATGCTTACCCCGCCAATGATTGAACAGCAAACAAGTTCATACATGGGCTCGCTCTACGGCACCAGTTCCAACAGCCGTATGGCGGCATTCCTGCGTCATGCCAACTTCACCGGGCATCTCGGCAATCTGTATTTTTGCGGGGGCAGCGTACACCCCGGAGGAGGTATTCCCCTTTGCCTGAAAAGTGCCGCCATCATCGGGCAATTGGTCGAAGCTAAAAAATCCCGGTTCTTCAATGGTTAAACTATCTGATCCAACCCGTTACTCCCGCAACCAGATCGCCACGGTCATCGCTCTCTTCTTTCATCTTATCGGGCTTTGCGGTATTCTCTGGATTGACCGGAACCTGTTTGTCCGCCTCACACCCTTGAACTTGCTGCTCTGTCTGGCGCTGGTTTGGTGGACCCATCCCCGCAAAGACCGGGCCTTTTATATTTTTATGGTAATGGCCTTTGTTACCGGCTTTGCTGCCGAAGTGATCGGTGTGAATACGGGCCTCCTCTTCGGGGAGTACCGCTATGGCGATCCGATGGGTCCGCAGTGGATGGGCGTGCCGCTGATCATTGGCGTCAACTGGTTCATCATCGTGTATTGCTGCGGCGTAGGGATGGAGACAGCCAACCGGCTGATGGCGGGGCGGATATCCGGAAGCAGTCCCGCCACGTTGAATCGAATCAGGATGCTCTCGCTCATCATCGACGGAGCTTTGCTGGCCACGGCCTTTGACTGGTTGATGGAGCCGGCGGCCATACGTCTGGGTTTCTGGACCTGGTTGGGAAGCGGGCAGATTCCTTCCTTCAATTACCTGTGCTGGTTTTTGATCAGCGCCCTGTTGCTCGCAATGTTCCGGCTGCTGGGAGTGGTACGGCAGAACAAATTCGCGGTACATTTGTTACTTATTCAGGCCATGTTCTTTCTTATGATTCAACTCTTTCTGACCGGCTGAACCATGAACGGATTTGTATTTTTGTTGATAACCTTGTCCACTTTTGTGGTGATGGAGGGCATTACCTGGCTCACCCACCGCTATGTCATGCACGGTTTCCTGTGGGTATTGCACAAGGACCATCATCAGAAGGGTCCCGGTTTTTTTGAAAAGAACGATGCATTCTTCCTGATTTTCGCCATACCCAGCTGGTTGTGTATCATGCTCGGGCTTTCAAACAAATATTTTGCAGTGGCAGCTGTCGGATTCGGTATTGCGCTTTACGGGCTGGCCTATTTCATCGTGCATGAAGTGATCATCCACCAGCGCATCCGATGGTTCACACGGAGCAATAACACGTACATCCGCACCATCCGCTGGGCGCATAAGATGCACCACAAGCATCTCGATAAACACGAGGGGGAAAGTTTCGGCATGCTGCTCGTGGCGAAGAAGTACCGTGAAAAAGTGTTGGCCGACAAACAACGGTCACGCCAGCCTCAGAATGCTTAGCGTATCCGGTTGATCCGGTTGATGAATTAGTTCCCTTTGAACGCCGCTTTTCTTTTTTCCAAAAAGGCGCTGGTGCCTTCCTTCATGTCGGCGGTGTCGAAACAACGGCCAAACAGTTCCACTTCTTTTTGAAATCCTTTTTCAAGCAGCTGCTGTTCAGCAAGATTCGCCGCTTCGATGCAGGCGCCTATGGCCAGGGGAGCTTTGCTGCCTGCGGTTTGCAACAAGCTTTTGGTTTTTTCCAGTAATTGGTCCGCAGGCACCACCTGGTTGACCAATCCGTATTGCAGGGCGGTTGCCGCGTCAATCATGTTGCCGGTAATCAGCAGTTCTATGGCCCGACCCTTGCCGATGAGCTGAACCAGGCGCTGGGTGGCCCCGTAGCCGGGGATGAGCCCCAGATTCACTTCGGGTTGTCCGAAGCGCGCTGTTTCGGAAGCGATGCGGAAATGGCAGGCCATGGCCAGTTCGCAGCCACCGCCCAGGGCGAAGCCGTTCACCGCAGCCACTACCGGTTTGCGCGATTGCTCGATTTTGAAAAAAACATCTTGTCCCCGTTTTGATACGGCCATGGCCTGCTCGCAGCTGAGCGCCGTCAGTTCCGAGATATCCGCACCCGCTACAAAGGCCTTGGCGCCGGCACCAGTGATGATGGCCGATTGGATGGCCGGCGAATCCGTGATCTCATCCATTACCCGGTCGAGGTCGTTGAACACTTCGCGGTTGAGCGCATTCATTTTTTCGGGGCGGTTGATGGTGACCGTGAGGATGCCGTTTTCCAATCCGGTAATCAGGGTGCTGTATGCCATGTGCGGTAGATGATTTTTTCGTGTATTGATTGAGGTTGGAAATTCTGCGGTGCCTCTCTCAGAAATTGCGGTGGGTCGAAACCCAGTCACGGATATACTGGGCGATGTCTCCGGTAGGGGTGCCGGGAGCGAACAGACGGCCCACACCCATTTGCTGCAGTTTCTCCATATCATCTTCGGGTATGATGCCGCCTCCGGTGAGCAGCACATCGTTCAGTTTCTTTTCTTTCATCAGGGCGATTACTTTCGGGAAAACCGTGTTGTGGGCTCCGCTCAGGATGCTCACCCCGATGGCGTCCACATCTTCCTGCAGCGCAGTATTCACCACCATTTCGGGGGTTTGCCGCAATCCGGTGTAGATGACCTCCATGCCCGCATCGCGCAGGGCTGTGGCAATCACTTTTGCGCCGCGGTCATGT
>JBIIDU010000032.1:0-15556 GCA_044238165.1 Ferruginibacter sp.
ATTTCGCTGCTCCGACTTTCGCTTTACAATAATAAATGCCGCAAACGCACCCAGCGAATCGGCCAGCCAGTCAAGCAATTCAAAATCGCGGTTCGGTACAAAATACTTCTGAATGAATTCGGTGGCAAGTCCCCAGAAGCAAACAGCCAGTACGATATACAGGTAAATTGTTTTTTTTCGGGAAGGTGTCGGACTGTCCGAAAGCATGAAAGGACGGCAAAACAAAAAAGTCATAAGCCCGAACATAAAGAAATGTACCAGCTTGTCGGCATCCGGTATAGAAAACTTGGATTCAGGCATCTCCTTTCCGGGAATGCACAGAAGCACCAATACGATCAGAAACCACACAAAGGCGGGGAAGAACTGCTTCAGGGACGGGGTCGCTTTCACATGCTGGTTTTGATCAGGTTCAGGAAACCAGAGCTGAGTACCCTGCGGCATCCAGCAGGGTATGCACGTCGGCAGGATTATCCACTTTCATCCGGATCATCCAGCCCTCGCCGAACGGATCGCTGTTCACCAGTTCGGGGCTGCTTTCCAGTTTTGGATTGAATTCCGTGATGGTCCCTTTCACAGGAAGAAAAAGGTCGCTGACCGTTTTCACCGCTTCCACCGTTCCAAACACTTCATTGGCCTCGAGCGATTTTCCCTTGGCAGGAATATCGATGAACACGATATCGCCCAACTCGCCCTGAGCGAAGTCGGTGATGCCGATGGTGGCGGTATCACCTTCCAGTGAAATCCATTCATGCTCTTTGGTATAACGGAGGTTGTCGGGTATTTTCATGATTGTATTTTATTGTAAAAAGAGTTTTGAATACACCTTATCATAACAGTTCCATCTGCATACGGATATCGGCTACAGGACGATCCGATCCGTCCTTCTGCACATGCGCGATTTTCTCCACCACTTCGATGCCGCTGACAACTTCCCCGAAAACGGTATAACCCATGTCGAGGAAGGGCGTTCCGCCCTTCATCTTGTAGGTCATACGCTTGGCCGGTGAAAAATAAATGCCCATCCGGCTGCTGAGGTTGTCGAGTTCGCCGTCGGTAAGCGGACGGCCCTCAACAATATAAAACTGGCAACCGCTGCTGGCCTTGGCCGGATTGTCAGTTCGGGCGGCACAGAGGGCACCCTTCTTATGAAACAGCGTGGTGTCAAACTCCGCAGGAATCGTATAGCCCACATCGCCACTGCCGAGTTGCTGTCCGGCTGGAGCGTATTTGCTGTTGGGATCGCCACCCTGTATCATGAATCCGCCGATCACACGGTGGAAGAGCAGGCTGTCGTAAAAACGTTCTTTCACCAGCTTGATGAAATTGTCGCGGTGAAGCGGCGTCTTGTCGGAAAGGCGGATGACTATTTCACCGAAACTTGTGGTGATTTTTACCCGCTTGCTGGTATCTGTAGCTAACGTGGAAGGGGGTTTCTTAACTCCGGTGCTTTCTGCAGTTCGGGGTGCAGGAGCCGGGGTCTTTTTCTTTGCCTGTGCCGGCAACAAATCAGGTTTGCTGATCAGTAAAAAGACCACTGCAATGGAAAAAAGGCACTTCATATGGTTCCTGGGTTTTATTGAAAAAAATTCCGGAGCAAAGTAACGCAAAAAAAAATTCCGGAGCAGGGTGTGATCATGTTTCAGTTCTGCCTTACGACAATACATCAATGGCATTTGAAATAATCAAACGGCTCCCTGCAATCTTCGCAGCGGTAAAGCGCCTTGCAGGCCGTGCTGCCGAATTCGCTGAGCAGGGTGGTATGGGTGGAGCCGCACTGGGGACAAGCGATACCGTTTGCCGGAATGGCAAACCGCTTGTCGGGAGGCGCAATCCCGTATTGCCGGAGCTTCTCCTTTCCGGCATCGGTCATCCAGTCGGTCGTCCAGGCCGGTGCGATGGCATGGTGGATGTTTATCGCTTTGAATCCCATTGAATGCAGACGGGCCCTTATTTCAGCAGCAATCATATCCATGGCGGGACAACCGGTGTAGGTGGCGGTAATGGTCACATCGACCGATTTGCCTGCTTCTTCCGTGCCGGATACGGATACCTTTCGCAATATCCCCAGATCAACGATAGACAACACCGGTATCTCGGGGTCGGGAATTTCCTGAAGCGAACTCCATACCGCCTGCTCATCCGTATGGGACATAGGTATCGATTAATTGGTTACCATTCCGCACCGGGATAGGTGCGCTGCAGATATTGCAAATCGGTCAGTATATAGCCGAGCTGTTCGGTATGCACCCCCGATTTGCCCCCGGTATGCATGAACACATTTTCGGGATAGGGAAGCGTCGCTTCTTCCAGTACAACTTTCACAGCCGATGTCCAGGCAGCATGAATAGATGCAGAATCGAGGGCGAACACTTTCTCATAAGCAGCAGGCTGAAACATCTCACCGCTATAGGGCCAGAGATTTTCCAGTGCTTTTTTCATACGGGCATGGCTTTCTTCGGTGCCGTTGCCCAGGCGAACCACCCATTCGCTGCTCCAGCGACGGTGATACATGGTTTCCTTGACCGACTTTTCAGCAATGGCGGCCAAATCGATATCATCACTTTTTTTAAGCTCCTGAAAAAGCAGCAACTGGAATTCACTGAATAAATACTGCCGGAGGATGGTGTTTCCCCAATCGCCGTTGGGTTGTTCCGCCAACAAGAGGTTCCGATATTCCCGCTCATTGCGGAAGGCGAACAGTTTGTCTTCGTCCGTATCGCCGATAAGACGCGCGGCATATTGATAAAGACTTCTGGCCTGCCCGATCAGATCGAGTGAAATATTGGTCAGGGCGATATCCTGTTCCAGTATCGGACCGTGACCACACCACTCAGAGTTACGCTGACCCAGGATCAGACTTGTATCGGCCAGGTACAATAAAAAAGAAATGCGGGCGTCTTGCATTCCGACTAATGGGTTCATGTTATATCAATTAAAACAGAAGCAAGCAGCTTACATATGGTTGAGTTCGTCGGGCAGCTCATAAAATGTGGGATGGCGGTACACCTTGTCGCTTGCCGGATCATAAAAGCTTTCGGCCTCATCGGGACTGGAAGCATGGATATGCCGGCTTTCCACCACCCAGATGCTTACGCCCTCCATGCGCCGCGTGTATACATCGCGGGCATTCTCAATGGCCATCCGGGCATCGGCGGCATGCAGGCTGCCCACATGTTTGTGGTCCATCCCCTGTCGGCTGCGGATGAATATTTCCCAAAGCGGCCAGCTCGACTGGTCGGCCTGGGTTTTGTAGGTGGAACCCGAACCTTTTTCTTCGGGAATGTCGCCGTAATAAAATTTTCTGATGCTGATGCTCATGTTTCCTGTTTAAGAACTTATCGATGAATCATGCCGCCGATGCCTTGTCGGCTATTTTCTCGCTGTAAGCCATAGCGGCTTCGCGCACCCAGCGCCCCTCTTCATGTGCCTTTCTGCGGGCTTCGATCCGCTGCCGGTTACAAGGACCGTTTCCTTTCACCACCTGCCAGAACTCGTTCCAGTCGATTTCTCCGAAATCATAATGCTTCCGTTCCTCGTTCCATTTCAGTTTGTCGTCGGGCAGGGTCATTCCCAGCAACTTGACCTGCTCTGCCACCATATCCACAAAGCTCTGGCGCAATTCATCGTTGGTCTTACGCTTGATTTTCCAGCGCATGCTCTGGTCGGTATTGGAACTTTCGGAATCCTTCGGACCAAACATCATGAGGCTGGGCCACCACCAGCGGTTAATCGAATCCTGACACATTGCACGCTGTTCGGGAGTTCCCTTCGACAATACCAGCAGCGATTCAAAACCCTGGCGCTGATGAAAGCTTTCTTCCTTGCAGATGCGCACCATGGCGCGTGCATAGGGACCGTAGGAAGTCCGGGTCAGCATCACCTGGTTCATGATGGCCGCTCCATCCACCAGCCAGCCGACGGCGCCAATATCGGCCCAGGTCAGCGTAGGATAGTTGAAGATGGATGAATACTTGGCCTTGCCGCTGTGCAGCTGGTCAATCATTTCGTCGCGGCTGATGCCCAGGGTTTCTGCAGCTGCATACAAATAAAGTCCATGGCCGGCCTCGTCCTGCACCTTGGCTAGCAAGATGGCTTTGCGCTTGAGGGTTGGGGCCCGGGTGATCCAGTTGCCTTCGGGCAGCATGCCTACAATTTCGCTATGCGCATGCTGGCTGATTTGCCGGATATTGTTCTTGCGGTACTCCTCGGGCATCCAGTCGCGCGGTTCAATCTTCACTTCGCGGTCAACCTTGTCCTGAAAGGTCTTTTCCAAATCATGTACGGGCATAAAGACGATTTGATTGTAAATATACCGAAAACTAACAGCTGTTAGTATGAATTGTTTGAAGAATTGTTTACAAAATAGTTCTGTTTTTATTGCCGATTATCTATCCTAAAAGCCTTTTATAATATTCCATCAAAAATAAAAAGTATCAACTGTTTTATTTACAGCAAAAAATGATTTATTTTTTATTAATTTATGTTTTTGATGGTATTTTGCATTGCATAGTACTAAAATAAGGCATAGCTTTGTGGCGTTTTCAATCAGAAGCCTAGTCATGCGAATAAAATAAAAACTATGAATACCGACAATACCGCCAGCCAGATGCGCAAAGGAGTTTTGGAACTCTGCATCCTGGCCATCATCAAAAAAGAGGAGGCCTACCCTTCGGACATCATTGAAAAAATGAAGGCGGCTAACCTGATTGTGCTGGAAGGAACCCTGTATCCGCTGCTTTCACGATTGAAAAACGCCGAGCTCCTGAGCTACCGCTGGGTGGAAAGTAACAGCGGGCCGCCACGGAAATATTTCGCGCTCACCGAAAAAGGTACGGCCTTCTACGAAGAGTTGAAACAAAACTGGGAAGCGCTAAACCAGGCAGTGGAAGAGATTGTCCGTGAAAACAACGGCTCCTGAAACAGCTTCATTACAAGAATCCCTTTAATACAAAAAATATGAAACAGGTCATTCACATCAACTTCCAGGGACGCGTGGTTCCCATTGAAGTAAGCGCATCGGAAATGCTGGACAATTATCTGCAGTCGCTGAAACGGCATTTCGCCGGCGAACCGGGTTGCGATGAAATCGTCAACGATATTGAATCGCGCATCGGCGAACTGCTCGACGAACGGCTGAAAAAAGGTGCCGCCTGCATCACAGAGCGCGACACCACCGAAATCATCGGCAGTATCGGACAGCCACATGAATTCGACGGCGGACAAACGAATCCCGACACAGGCACCAGCCCAACCGAAAGCACGGCAAAACTCGTGCGCAACGAGTCCGACAAAATACTGGGAGGCGTTTGTTCCGGCATCGCCGCCTACTTCAATATGGAAGCGCGTGTGGTCAGAATCCTGTTCGTGCTCATCGCCCTGTTTTTTGGTGGGGGCGTTCTCGCCTACATCATCCTGTGGATCGCCCTTCCCCGGGGAACCGTGGCGGAAAACAGCAAACTGAGAAAAAAACTGTTTCGCGACCCCGACAATAAGATTGTTGCCGGTGTATGCAGCGGTGCAGGAAATTATCTGGGCATCAATACCTGGATTCCGCGCACCCTCTTCATCCTGCCCTTTCTGGGAAGTATCGCCGGCTGGGGAAATCATTTCGGCAACCTGCTCAATCTCACCTTCAGTCCAGGTGCCCTGCTGGCCTACATCATCTGCTGGCTGGTCATTCCCGAAGCCCGGACCACTTCCGAAAAACTGGAAATGAAGGGAGAGCCGGTGGACATCAACAGCATCAGCAAAACCGTAAAGTCCGAACTGAAAGATGTGGAGAAAAACCTTTCGGCTGCAGGATCCCGACTGGCCCAAAGTATCGGAGAAAAAACCCAAGCCACGGGCACAGCATCCGGAAGAAGACGTGGGCTGGGCGATTTAATCGTATTGCTGCTTAAAATTTTCGGATACTTTATTATCAGTATCGTCGTATTCACCCTGCTGGCCATACTCTTTGCACTTGCGGTTTCCGCCGTTGCCGTATTTCCGCTCCGGAACTATGTGATCGGCGAAGGTTGGCAGAATATCCTTTCCTGGGGAACCCTGATCTTTTTCATCATTGTTCCGCTCATCGCACTCATCACCTGGATCATCCGCCGCCTGACGGGACAAAAAAGGAAGAGCCGTTTGCTCGCAACTACATTTGCCTGCCTCTGGACGCTTGGCTGGTTTTGTGCCATGGCGCTCAGCGCTTCCATTGGCCGCGACTTCAAAAGCCACAGTACCCTGCAGGAACAGGCGCTTGCATTGAGCAATCCTGCGATTGAAAAACTGGTGGTGAAAAATCAGGAATCCGGGAACATCATCCTCAACAACTCTCCTTACAAGGTATTCAGCTCCTTCAACACCTATGCGGCTGATTCCTTCCTTCTGAACAATGTGCACATCAGTATTGTAAAATCGCCCAACGACAGTTTCCGGGTAAGCCGTATCAATTTTGCGATGGGACGGAACAATCCGGATGCGGATCTCCGCGCCACAGCCATCCAATATCCGGTAAAGCAGTTCGATTCACTGTTGGTGCTTCCACGGGGCATTTCCATCGACCGGAAGAACAAATTCAGAAACCAGCAGGTAACGCTTGTTGTGTATGTGCCGCTGGGAAAGCAGATACGGATAGAGCGCGCGGAAAATGAGGACGATGCGCTTACCATAAATTCGGGTTCTGATGATATCCGTATCAAAAACGAAGAGAAGAACTGGCGTTACAATACCGATTATGTTATGAAGGCCGACGGGCTTTACACAATGCAAGGTTTCCCGGCAAGGTTGATAGGAAACGAGTCCATGAACATTGAGGGAACTATCGATATCCGTGGGGGCAAGGACGAGGAAATCCATCTGAATATCAATGGAGAAGATTTTGAAATCACCACACCACCTGCGCCGCCAGCACCACCGAAAGCTCCCGCTGAAAAGAAAACCGAAAACTCGGATACGCTGATCCGCATCAAAAGCGCCATCAGTCGACTGCTGAAAAGAAACAAAACAGCAGAGCAAAACAATCTATTGGAGAACGAACCTTTTATCTTCATAAGTCCCTTTTCCGCAATGCCCTGATGCTTGCAGGGTGTTGCGAGATAGGAAAAATTTTTACACATAGCTGACCCGACCAGGCTTAATGACCGGAAGAACGCGTGTTTTAAGGTACCTTTACACTACAATAAATCTGATATGATAAAGACCGGAAGCCCGATGATCAGCATCTATACCGAAATGACTCCGAACCCGGAGACCATGAAGTTTGTCGCCAACAAACTGCTCTATCCCGGCAAAAGCATCGATATGGTGGACGAGGCGGCGGCCGGTCCTTCGCCGCTGGCACAGGAGCTCTTCACCTTCCCCTTCATCAAGTCGGTATTCATCGCCAGCAATTTCATCACCCTCACCAAATCCAGCGAAACCGACGACTGGCAGGATATCATTCCCACCATCAAGCAGTTTCTGAAAGAATATCTGGAAGAAGGAAAAACCGTCATCAACGAAGAGGCCGTGGCTGCTGCCAAACCGGCCGGGGGCAATGCGGTCAATGCCGACGACGACGATGTGGTCAAGCGCATCAAGGAGCTGCTCGAAAACTACGTGAAGCCCGCCGTTGAAATGGACGGAGGCGCCATACAATTCAAAAACTATGAGGAGGGCAAGGTGACGCTGATGCTTCAGGGCAGCTGCAGCGGTTGCCCCAGCAGCATGATCACCCTGAAATCGGGTATCGAGGGCATGATGAAAAGAATGATTCCCGAAGTATCCGAAGTGGTTGCCGAAGCGGAGTAATTGCTGCATTATGGCAGCGGGCCAACTTCTCCCCAACCGATAAACGATTCCTTCGTGGAACCAGCCGGATTCCTTACCAACCTTATCCACGATCTGAAACAAACCGGAGCGCCGGAATACCTGGCTGTTTTTTCGGGTATCCTCAGCGTATGGTTCAGTAAGAAAGAAAACAGGCTAGTTTATCCTGTCGGCCTGCTGAATACCACCCTGTATATTTACCTGAGCGCGAAAAGCGGATTGTTCGGCGAAGCGGCCGTAAATCTTTATTATACCGTCATGGCGATTTACGGCTGGTGGCTCTGGTCGAAACGAGGGACCGACCATTCCTTCTCACTGCGCATTTCAAAAAGCAACAGGCGGGAGCTGTTTCGTCAACTTGCATTTTTCACACTGATTTTCCTGGGCATGTTCCTGTTGCTAACCTTCCTGAAAAACCAGTTCGCAAAAGACACCCTGCCACTCGCCGATTCACTGGCCAGCGCTTCCGCCTTTACCGGCATGTATCTGATGACAAAGAAAAAAATTGAAAGCTGGTATTGGTGGATCTTCACCAATCTGCTTTCCATTCCACTCTATGGTGTTAAACACTATCCGCTGACCTCCATCTACTACCTGGTTTTGCTAGTGTTGGCGATAGCAGGACTCCGGGAGTGGAGGAACCGAATAAACAGAGCAACAACAGGATGACCCTGATCGAATCAACCTACTGCGGAGCCATAAAAAAAATGTCGGGGCCGACCGCCCTGTTGCATCAGGATTACCATGACCTGTTTTATGGCTTTCCCATACATGACGAAAATGAACTTTTCGGTAGGCTGATCCTGGAAATCAACCAGGCCGGACTAAGCTGGACCACCATCCTTCAAAAACAGGAGGCCTTCCGAAAAGCCTATAGCGATTATGATATAGATGCAGTGGCCACATACGACGAAAAGGATGTGGCGCGGTTACTGAACGATGCGGGAATCATCCGGAACCGGCTGAAAATTGCGGCAACAATACACAATGCCCGCGTCATCGGATCTTTACGTAAAGATGCCGGTTCCTTCAATCGGTGGCTGGACCAACATTCAGGAAACGATTTGAATGCATGGATTTCACTGTTCAAGAAAAACTTTAAGTTCACGGGAAAAGAAATCGTGAACGAATTTCTGATGAGCACCGGATACTTGTCCGGTGCGCATCACCCCGATTGTCCGGTTTATAAAACAGCAATGGCACAACAACCTGCATGGACAAAGAAATAAAAAAAATTGTGGTGGTGGGGCCGGAATCAAGCGGCAAAACGACTTTGTGCAGAGAACTGGCCGCTCGGTTCAACGGACAACTTGTGGAGGAATACGCCCGGGAACACCTGATGGGGCGCGGACCCGAATACCGGTTTGATGATTTGCTGCCCATTGCACAAGAACAAATGGCACGGGAAGACCGGGCGGCAGAAAAGGCACGAAGAGATGCAGTACCGCTTTTCATCGATACGGATCTGCTGGTGATGAAGGTTTGGTCTGAATTTGTTTTCGGGAACTGCCATGCCTGGATATTGAACCAGCTGGCCGTGCGCCCATACGACCTCTATCTTCTTTGCAAACCCGATCTTCCCTGGGAAAAAGACCCCCTGCGCGAGCATCCCGACACGCATAAGCGCAACAAGATTCATAAGCTCTATCTCGATTTTCTGATCAACCAGCATGTGCCCTGGTTCGAGGTCGGCGGAACCGGCGAAACCAGGTTGGAAAGTGCGGCCAGAAGAGTCTTGTCCTTGCTTAAGAAATGATTGGGCTAAATCAGAACCATCCCCGGCGCTTGAATACTCCCATCATGGCAATCGGCACCAGCAGCATCAAAGCCACCGAAATCAGGAAGCCCCATTTGTTGTGCAACAACGGAATGGTTTCGAAATTCATACCGAAGATGCCGCCGATAACCGTAGCGGGGGCCAGCAGGCAGGTGACAATGGCCATGACTTTCATCACTTCGTTCATACGCAGATTGACCGAGTTGATGTACAGGTCGTGGATGTTCATCATCATATCACGATAGTTCTCCGCCAGGTCATTGGCCTGGATAATGTGGTCGTACACATCCTTGATGTATTTTTCGGTTCGGTCTTCAATTAGTTCGGTTTCGCTGCGTAAGATGCCGTTCAACAGTTCCCTCACCGGAGCGATGCTGCGCTTGAGGATGATCATCTCTTTGCGCAGCTGATTGATTTTTGAAAGGCTCTGGTTGTCGGCACTGCGCAGGATGTCCTCCTCCAGAACCTCGATTTTCTCTCCCAGCTTTTCCATCAACAGAAAATAATTGTCCACAATAAGATCGAGCATCGAGTAAAATAAAAAATCGGACCGTTGCTGACGCACCTTGCTTGCCGGCACCTGAAGTTTTTCACGAAGCGGATTGAATACATCCTTGCGGGCATCTTCCTGAAAGCTGATGACGAAATTCCGCCCGAGCACGATGCTGATCTGTTCGATTTCAACCGCATCTTCCTGCTCATTGAAGTACAACATGTTCAGCACGCAATACAACACCCCCTCCATGTCGTCCATTTTCGGCCGCTGCCCGATGCTCTGGATATCTTCCGCAATCAGATAATGGATGCCGAAACTGTTGCACAATTGCTCCACATCCGTTTTGCGCAGGCCATCCACATTGATCCAGGTGGTCGTGGTTGTTGCGGCGTAGGGAAAACAGGAATCCACACGATCAAACTCCTTGACCTCGATTCGGGTGGCATCATAGTCATATACAAGCAGCCGTATGGAGTTCTTTTCAGCCCGTTGGGGCTCAGCAGTAGGATTCACCCGCAACACCTTCTTGGTAAGAAGCGGTTCAATCGGGTTGCGCAGATGTGGGAGATAACGCCGTTTCTTCATTTCGGTTGGGTTGTTTGCGGTTGGGCAGAAACAACCACTCCCCGAAAATAAGCAATATCGGATTGGGGCGGTTGGGGAGTAATATTCGTCTGAATCAGGATTAATAGGATTATAGGATTACGAAGATTTTGTCAGGCGCAGGGCTCCGACTCTTGCCGAGTGGTAAGATCTTTTTCTCGGTTGGCACCTGCCTTCAGATGATGAATGGCAGGTGCTCATAGATTTTCGGGGAGGAAGCAGCGTTGCCGGTGGCGCAATGAAAGCAACAACACTGTGGACCAGCCCCAACACCGGAGCAGTGAACAGCAGCGGATTTACTGCCCTCCCGGGAGGGTTCAGGCATAGCAACGGCACATTCAACAACCTTGGAAATTAGGGTCATTGGTGGAGTACCACAGATAAGCCTGCGGGCGGTGCCTGGTTTCGTTATCTGAGCGCATATTTTGATGCCATTGTCAGGAATTCAGGAGGCAGCAAGGCTTATGGATATTTTGGTCGGTGTGTAAGGAATGATTGGTCGGATTGGGGGTCGGGAAATGTCAAAGGGGTCATCGTATAAATTAAAATGAGAGGTCAATTGTTTAGTATATTGGGCTTTCGTGAAAAACGACCGTGTGAGAGAGTTATATAAACAGACAAACATGAAAAAAGCATTAGCAAGTTTAGCTTTTTTATTATTTACAATAGCCGGCATGGGGCAAAACGTAGGTATTGGAACCAGCACGCCGGCTACATCGGCGCAGTTGGATGTAAGCAGCACAACAAAAGGGCTTTTGCCTCCAAGAATGACTACTACACAAAGGGATGGCATTGAAAACCCGGCTACCGGCTTGGTTTTATTTAACATCAGCACCAATAATTTGCAAGTGTATAACGGTTCCGAATGGTTGTCGCTTTCAACCTCTACTCCAACTCCGGTATTTTTGCCAACCATTGTTATTGGTACCCAGCAATGGATGAGCAAAAACCTAGATGTTGCCTTTTATAGAAATGGCGAGCAGATTCCCCAGGTAACTGACCCCGCTGAATGGGCAGGTTTAACAACCGGTGCCTGGTGCTATAATTTTGATGATGTAACCCAGGGTTCCAACTATGGAAAACTATATAATTGGTATGCAGTAAATGACCCAAGAGGTTTAGCGCCGCAGGGTTGGCATATACCCAGCGATACAGAGTGGACAATACCGGAATCAACTTTGGGTGGTTCATCTGTCGCCGGTGGAAAAATGAAGGAGGCTGGAATGCTGTATTGGACAAATCCCAATACAGGCGCTAATAATAGCAGCGGCTTTACGGGCCTGCCGGGCGGCAGCCGAAACTCCAATGGCATGTTCGGTGTCTTTGGCAACAACGGTTATTGGTGGAGTTCTACAGAGAACTTTGGTGGTTTTGCCTGGAGCCGCACCCTGGGTTTCGACAATGTGAATGTATCAAGGAACTTCTACTATAAGAGCAGTGGTTTTTCTGTTCGTTGCCTCAGGGATTAATTCATTGTACAAATTAAATGATACAAAAATTAAAATAGAAATACTTTCAAACTTACTCCTTATCCCCATGAATTTGAATACTCAAACCCTATCCGAAAAATTCATTTCATAGTCTATCGGAAGCGTGAAACCAACAAGTTTTTCTCAAAGAACAAATGCAAAAAGACATCCATGGTTTTGTGTTCAATCTTGACCAAAATGTTCCTGATTTGATAAATGAGTCTATTTACAGGAAAGATCGCGCGCAAAAACACTCCCAAGCAAATCCAATTGGTGGTATGGTTTTTTTGCGGAATGTTTATTTGTTAAACGACAAAGCGGGTATTGAAAAAGCTAACAATTACGATAATGCCCAATTGGTTGCACAAGGGGAATACGGCCAGACCTTAGATCCGTTCCTTTGTAATTGAAGGAATTATCGGGTAAAAAATCCATTACCTATCGACGGATTCCACACAATTTATTCGCCTTTTTGGAGTTATATATAGGCTTTTTCATAACCCCAAAAAGAACGTATGAAACCGATAAACACCTTGTACCTATTCTTTGCAGAAGGGCTGACCCGTTTTTATGAAAAAATGATCCAGTCGCCTACCATCTATCCCACAAGACACTATATGAAGCATCACCGCTTCCGGAAAGGGTTCTCCTATTGAGACAGCACCTATTGTACGATAAGATACCAAAATGAAAAATCCCGGCATGTCCGGGATTTTCTATTGAACGAATCAGAATTCGGCACTTTTGGGATAACGGGGAAAGGGAATCACATCGCGGATATTGCCCATGCCGGTTACAAACTGCACCAGCCGCTCGAATCCCAGGCCAAATCCGGCATGGGGGCATGAGCCAAACCTTCGGGTATCAAGATACCACCAAAGCTCTTCTTCGGGTATACCCATGGCGCGCATCCTTGCCTGCAACTTGTCGAGCCGCTCTTCGCGCTGGCTTCCTCCCACAATTTCACCGATGCCCGGGGCGAGTATGTCCATGGCCGATACGGTCTGTCGGTCCGGCGCACAGCCATCGTCGAGCCGCATATAAAATGCCTTGATGGCCGCAGGATAATTGGTCAGGATCACCGGTTTCTTGAAATGTTTTTCCACCAGATAGCGTTCATGCTCGCTCTGCAGATCAATTCCCCAGCGGTCGATGGGGTATTGGAATTTCTTCTTTTTGTTGTGATTGCTTTCCCTGAGAATATCGATGGCCTCGGTATAGGTAATCCTTTCGAAACGGTTGTTCACAACAAACTCCAGTTTTTCAATCAACCCCATACCGCTTCTTTCCTGTGCGGGTTTTTGCTGCTCTTCCTCGGCCAGACGCTGTGCCAGAAAAGCCAGATCGTCGGCATTCGAGTTCATCACCTGGCGGATAATGTACTGGATGAATTCCTCGGCCAGTTGCGCATTGTCTTCCAGGTCGTAAAAAGCCATCTCCGGCTCAATCATCCAAAATTCTGCGAGGTGCCTTGCTGTGTTGGAGTTTTCAGCCCGGAAAGTGGGTCCGAATGTATAGATATCGCTGAACGCCATAGCGGCCAGTTCGCCCTCGAGTTGTCCGCTTACCGTAAGGTTGGTACTTCTTCCGAAAAAGTCCTCACGAAAGTTGATGCTGCCGTCTTCGTTGCGGGGCGCGGTTCCGTCAACGGGCAAGGTGGTAACGCGAAAGGTTTCTCCGGCACCCTCGGCATCGCTGGCCGTGATGATGGGCGTATGCAGATACACGAAACCGCGCTCATTGAAAAACTGATGCACGGCGAATGCCAGCGCATGGCGTACGCGGAAAACCGATCCGAACGTGTTGGTGCGGAAGCGGAGGTGCGCGATTTCCCGCAAAAATTCCAGACTATGTTTCTTGGGTTGCAGCGGAAATTTTTCAGGATCCGAGTCGCCGAGTATGTCAATTGATTTGGCCTTCAGTTCAAATTTTTGTCCTTTCCCGGGAGAAGGTATCACTTCCCCGTTCACCCGGATGCAGGCGCCCGTGGTGATCCTGCGAAGCAATGATTCATCAAATTCGCCCAAAGCCGCCACCACCTGCAGTTGCTGGTTGGTACTGCCATCGTTCAGGGCAATAAACTGGTTATTGCGAAACGTACGTACCCATCCCATCACCGTGGCTTCATATCCGTGCCGGTCCTGCTCAAGCAGTTGCCGGATTTTTATTCGTTGGTTGAACATGTTTTGTTTTTGTGCGTGCAAAGATAACCCGCTGGTGGGCTTACCAATTATTGATTGTTTAAGACGGGTCTTAAAAATAAATTGAGGAATCCGTTGCCGATCGGCTTAACGGCCGAAATCATCCTGCACCCGAACAATATCGTCCTCATCGCTGGGATGGGACGCATCGGTATGCTGCCATATTTCGGCTACAACGCCCCAGCCATCGAGGCCGATCAGCCGGTGCCTCTCGCCCTGCCGCAGTTGTACCAGGTCGCCAACAGAAAGCTTTTTCAAGTCCCCTTCCTTATCGGTATCGCTGGTGATAACGCCCGCGGTACCGCCAATCAGTTTCCAGATTTCAGCACGTCGGTGATGGTATTGCCAGCTCAGCCGGGTCTGGGGCGCCACCAGCAGGAACTTGGGGCTGAGTTTTCCGGAAAGCGATACTTCACTGAGGGTGAGGTGGGGAAAATAGCAGGCAATGAATTGTTCGGCCTGATGCTCATCAATAACGAAAAATCCGCCCCAGGGCCGGGTGCTGTCATTTTTCACGGCTGTAAATCCCATTCCATTTATATAATCAGCCATGGCAGAAAATACTTCTTCGCGGGACGTATTGGTTGAAAACCCGGGGACTGTTGAATGCATTTCTATTCTTGTTTTTTATTTGATTAGACTTTATGATTACCGGCCCATAAACACCATCAGTATCTGCACATCGCTGGGATTCACCCCGGAAATGCGGGAAGCCTGGCCCAGTGTGGCAGGTTTTATTTTCATCAGTTTCTGACGGGCTTCCGTGCTTAACGATACGAGCTGCTCGTAAGGAAAAGTATCGGGCAGGGCCAGGTCTTCAAGCTGGCTCATTTTTTCAACCAGGGCCCGCTCTTTTACGATATAGGTGTCGTACTTGGTTTGTATTTCGGCCTGTTCGGTAACGGTGGGTTCGAAGGGGTGCAGGGTTTCGCGAAGCCGAGGCATTGCCGAGGCCATATCGCCCAATCCAAGTCCAGGCCTGAGTACGATCTGGGCAGCCCTTTGTTTGACGGAAATGGGTGTCGAGTTCATCGCTTCCAGATAAGGATTGATTTCATCGGGCTCAAAAACAAAATCGCGCAGTATGTTCTTCACTTCTTCCACCCCCCTTTTTTTGATTTCGAGTCTGCGCATACGGTCATCTCCCGCCAATCCGATCCGATGGCTCATTTCGGTAAGCCGCAGATCGGCATTGTCCTGACGGAGCAGCGTGCGG
>JBIIDU010000204.1:0-4467 GCA_044238165.1 Ferruginibacter sp.
GCGTTTCCCGGATGGCAACCTCTATAATTACCATTTCAACCAGGATATGCGCTTCATCCCTGCGAATCTGGGCAGCGGACAGAACAACGCGACTATAGAATTGACTCCCTACTTCCCCGAAGACGGCGAATATGAATTGATTGTGTCCGGCAAGGACGCTGTGGGCAACAAGGCGGGAAATCTTGAATACAGGGTGATCTTTTCGGTCATCAATGCCCCGATGATCAGCAATCTGCTGAACTACCCGAATCCTTTCACCACATCCACCGCATTTGTATTCACCATCACAGGCAGCGAAGTGCCGCAGAACATAAGGATTCAGATCCTGACCGTTACCGGAAAAGTGGTGCGTGAAATCACACGTGCCGAACTGGGAGACCTGCATGTGGGTAGAAACATCACCGATTTCAAATGGGACGGCACGGACATGTACGGACAGCCTCTCGGTAACGGTGTTTACCTTTACAGGGTGATTACGAATAACAACGGGCGGTCTCTGGACAAATACAGGGCCGAAGGCGACAGGACCGACAAGTATTTCAAGGCGGGCTATGGAAAAATGTACCTGATGCGTTGATCGGTTTGTACCCGTAGAAAACTAAATTTTGAATTTGATTATGAGATTACGGATTTTGTTTTTCTTTTTGACCTATGTACTCATTCCGCTGGTTGTAGTTCCGCTCCTGTGCATGAAATTCCATAACTGGTTCGGGCTGTTCGGTACTTTGCTTTATTATATCGGATTGGTCATGGCAGCGACAGGGATGTCTATTTTTCTTCCTGTACCACTGATTTTCTGTATCTGGTACTGGTACAGTTACGGGTTCAGCCCCTTCGATTATGTCTTTGTTTTTCTGGTCTGCCTGATGAGCGGCTACCTGATGTACAGGCTAAAGCTGTATATGGAGGGATACATATACCGCATCATGCCCGAGGAGGAAATAAATGAATCGTACAATGAGAAAGTACGGATCCTGGAACGCCGCATTGAGGAATACCGGCAACATCATCCCGGTGAAAAAGTCACACAGGAGCTGATTGACAAGTTCAAGACGGAGATTTTCTTTTAGGCCTCAGGCAATGTATTTTCGTCTGTAGCATTACCTTCAAGCAGCGGGATATCGGCAATGGAAGCCCCCGCGATTCCTTTGACCGAACCGAACATGCCGCTGGTATTGATCAACACTTTTTCAAGTTGCTTTTCGCGCTCTTTCCACAATTTTTCCATCTGCACCCGTTCGCGGCTGATGCCGTTTTTCATGGCCATGAAACCTTCCATGATGGCTTCAAGCTGGCCGCGGAATTCTTTCCCGGTAAGGTAGTCGTAGAGCATCTGCATTTTCTCCCCCTTGTTTTCCTGGCTTTTTGAAAGTTCATGCACGGACAGGATGCCTTTGCGCAGGATTCCGGCAACAGCAGCAACTTCGGTAAAACCGCAGATCCAGATGCCTTCCCTTTCACCGAAACGGTCCATATCCTTCGGAAGAACCTGGGTGACCAGGATACCGATATCTGCTTTCTTGTTACGCTGGTCTGTTTTGAGTTTTTCGAGCCATCCCGCCTGCCAGTTCTTGGTTCGCTTGCTTTCGAAAATTATCCGTCCGCAAGGCTCGCCCAGGGTATTCCGTACCACCTGAATGCAGTCGGCTCCTTCCACGCCTTTGCCTACTTCTTCGATTTCATCAAAAGGAAAATGTTCGCGCAGTACCTGTTCCAGCATCAATTCCTGGGTTTCTCCCTGCCGTTGCATGGAACCCTGCTCGGCCCTTCTTTTCATTTCGTCGGCAAGTTTTTTCTGTTCTTCAAGCTGCATCTGCAGTTCTTTGAGTTTGAACTGCATTTCCGATTGCTGCAGCCTGCTTTTCTCCGCCTCCTGGTTCCGGATGCCGGCTGTAAGGGCCTCCCGTTCTTCCTGCATTCTTTTTTGCATGGTTAGCTCCAGCTCTTCTTCCTTTGACTTGAGCGCCTGTTCGTTCTTCAGCAACTGCAATTCCCTTTCACGCGCTTCGCGCAGCTTGGCCACATTGGCGCTGTTGTTCGATTCCAGCAACGCTATCCGCTGCATGAATTCTTCCGACAACTTCCGCTGTGTTTCCGCCTGTATGGATTCCTGGAGTTTGATCTTTTCCTTGTCCAACCGTTCCATGAACAGCTCGTTCATCTTTTTTTTATTGTCCTCGAATGCCTGAAGGTCCAACTCGAGTCGTGATTTTGCCGCAGCGATGCTTGCCTGCGATTCCTCCCATTTGTCCAGATATTCTTTCCGGTATTTCTGTTCGATGTCTGAGGCCAGCACATCTTCCACATTGATGTTCATGCCGCATCTGGGGCAGTTTAACTGGGTTTGCATGTTCATAAGCGCAGCTATTGTTCCTGCAATATAAGGACTCGGCTCAAGCCAAAAAAAGGAAGGCTGCCTGTTGTAGGATTGGTGCCCTGAATTTCATTTCCTAATATGCTATTGCTTCGGATAGGTGCTTTGGTCAGAATGTTTTACCTATCGTGAAGGAGGCATTTCTGCCGTCTGCCGGCAACAACCCCGGACCGGGATAGCCTCCGGAACGCCGTGTCGCATAACGCGCATTGAAGATATTGTTCAGGGCAAATTTGACCTGCCAGTTTTTGCAGAAGGTATGCTGCCAGTGGAAATCGGATACCCGGTAGGAGGGAAGCAGGCCGTTTTGCGCATGTGGCCCTGCGACAACCGTATTGGCGGCGTCTGTGTATGTTTCCCCGGTAAAAGCGGTTTGCAGGCTGAAGCTGCTTCCTCCTGTCTGAAATCGGATTCCGGTCCGCAGAACATGCAGCGGCGCATTTTCAACAATATTTCCGGAAAAGTCGTTTGCAATAAGGCTGTTGCCCGATTTGGTCGTAATGCGCAGGTTGCCATAAGTAGAGCGATTCAATGCATAAGAGATGAAACCGCTCAGTTCGGTTTTTTTGGAACGGATGCGCAAAGCTTCCCAAACATTCACCTCCAACAGGATTTCGGCACCCGCGCTTCCGCTGTTTCCGACATTGGTTCTGTATTGGAAAAAACTCCCATCGGGATGCTGCCGGCTGATGGCACCGATCCGGTTGTTGTATCTTAAGTAATAGATCCCCGCATCGTAGGTAAGCCAGTTGCCTATTCGACCGCGGAAACCAAGGTCGGCATTGAAACCGCTTGCATCTTTCAACTCCGGATCGATGCTGTCGGTTCCCGCCGGAGCTGTAAGATCGCTGAACAGCATCGGGCGGAAGGCTTGCGTGATATTGGCGAATCCAAGAACGGTTTTGCTGAGCTTATACTCCATCCCGATTCCTCCCAAAACGATCAGCCGGTCCCTCTTTTCGGGAAGCAATGGGATGGGAGTGCCATTGGCAGCGAAGCCATTGCGGCCTTCTACAGCCGCCCCCAGATACTCCAGCCTTATTCCGGGAATGATGTCAAGCCTGCCTATCCGGAAACTGTTTTCTGCAAAAGCGGCGACATTGAAAGTCTGGAAACTGTATGCCTTGGGCCAGATCGAATCGGTCGTTTGGGGATCGTAGTCTACATCCGTACTGCCCTTTCCGTCACGGAATCGCTCCGTACTTCCGCTGAAAATCCGGATGCCTCCGGAAAAATCTGCTTCAAGTTTTCCGATGCGGTATGTGTGCAGGGCACGTGCCTCTATCCCGAGATTGGAATACCTGTCTTTATCGATTGTGCGGTTGTTTTGCATACCCGTAGCGCTGTTTATGGTGTCGGGGATGTTTATAGCTCGCAGATAGCCGACGCTGGTCCTTGTTCCCGATAGCATAAATGCTTTTACGTCCAGCGTCGTCCGTTTGTTGAGCCTGATTGAAGACATCAGTGCGGCGGTTGTCCACCCGATATCCAGCCAGTTTCGGCTTCTCATGCTCAGCCTTGGATTTTTGCCAAAGGCGCTGTCGGTCAAACCCCCGGCTTGCTGCATCCGCTGCCCGTTGTGGGTAAACTCAGCGGTGAGTTGAACATGCTTTCCAATTTTTCGAGTGAAATTACCGGAGAGAATACAGGATCTGAACCGGCTATTGTTGCGCCATCCGTCTCCGCTGATATGGTTGGCGAATACATGATAATAGCCTTTTTCATTTTGTCCTCCCAGGGCGTTATACGAACCGAAAAGTCCGTTCGAACCCACTGTCTGATAGGTTTCAAAGCGGGTTCCGGATTTGATTTCACTGCCGTTGCGCAGCACATAATTCACCATGCCGCCAAACTGAGGACCGAATTGCAATGCACCATGACCCCGCAATACAACCAGTTGCTTCACCGCCTGCAAGGGTGGCGCATAATAGGCCTCGGGATAACCATAGGGGTCGGCGGAAATATCGTAGCCGTTTTGACGCACGTTGAATTCCCAGCTCCTATTGGGACTCAATCCCCGGGTAGCCATACCGATCTGGATACCGCTGCCTTCGCTTTCCCATACATGGATGCCCGGCACCCTGGCCATGACC
>JBIIDU010000205.1:0-4443 GCA_044238165.1 Ferruginibacter sp.
TGATAGCTGTTTGGGCCAATATTATTGGTCCATTACAGATATCCAATCGGTATAACGGTCGTATACACCCACATCCGGCTTTAAATAACCACAGCAAGTCAGTCGTTGATTATGAAAGCGTATTCAACGTCGGGGTTTCGCAACGGGCTCTTTTTTGGTTTCAAGAGTATTCGGGCGAAAACCCCGCCGGGACTGCAAGGGGAGGCCTATCCAGATAATGCGAAGGCGACTTTTCTTTAAGCACATCTCTCTAACTTAAAAAAGTCAGCATCTATTTTCTATTTCTTAAAATCTTTGCAATCGGCAATACTGCCAACCGGGTCAATAAACATCAGTATTAAAATGGGTGGGATACAAGGTCTTTACCGCAATCAGGGTGCAGGTACCAATTGATCAGACTTCCATCAAAGCACACTGATGATGCCTGCCCTTCAGCATATACTTTTTGCTTTGCTCGATGGCATCCATCACCTGCTCGAGTATCGCTTCGCTGGAGTCTTCGTAGTTGATGGCGAGGGGATCTTTGAAGCGCACCGATAGCAGGGAACCTTTTTTCTTGAATTTGAGCCCCTTCTTGTTGAAAGCCCGCCAGAAGCCGTTGATCACCACCGGTATCACAATAGGCCGGTGCTGCTTGATGATATAGGCGGTGCCCTTTCTTCCGGGTGCGAAGGGCTTGGTGGTGCCTTGCGGAAAGGTGATGACCCAGTTATTTTTCAGCGCCCGCTCTATCTTGCGCGTATCGCTGGGGTCGAGGGAGCGGCGTACTTCCTGCCCGTCTTTCCGCCAGGTTCGTTTCACGGTGATGGCCCCTGCGAGGGTGAAGAGCCTGCTGATAAAGCTGCTTTTCATGGTTTCCTCGGCCGCCACATATTTCACCCGGGTAAACGGCCACAGGAGGTAATAAGGCAGCCCGAGGCCTTTTTTCTTCCGCCACTGTACCGCACAGAAAATATGCAGGAAGGTGATCACATCGGCGAAATAGGTTTGGTGGTTGCTGACAAAGAGCACATTCTGCCGGGGCAGTTGTCGTAACTTCTCCATACCGCTTACCTGGAGGCGGTTGACCCAGTTGATGCCGGGATAACTGAATGCCCCCACCACGGAATACACAAGCCCTTTTACAAGTGACGACTCTTTTACCCTGGAAAATAGTTTCGACATAGTATGCAAAAGCAGGTTTTCGCAAGATAATGCATAATGATTTATCTGTCAACGCGCAGCGGGCAACGGACAGAACCGATATCTTTGCCGCATGAAGCCGCAGGCAGTTATTTTCGACATGGATGGTCTGCTGATCGACTCGGAGCCGCTCTGGCACGAAGCGGCCGGAGAAGTGTTCGGCGCATACGGCATCCATTTGTCGGATGTGGAGTACCGCAGTACCACCGGCATGCGCAGCAGGGAATTTGTGGAATGGTGGTTTGCCAAAAAGAATGTTCCGGCAGGAGACGCGCACGCAGCCAACCAGCTCATCTGCCGCAATGTGATTGAAAAAGTGCGGCTCAGGGGGCGCGCGCTACCCGGCATTGCGCATATTTTCAACTTTTTCATCAGCAAGAAATTTCCCATCGGGCTGGCCTCATCGTCGCCCGAAGAGCTCATTGAAGTGGTGGTTGACAAACTGGGCATCCGTCCGCACCTGAACGCCATCACATCGGCAGCCGCCCTTCCCATGGGCAAACCCCACCCCCAGGTTTACCTGAACTGCGCCGGAGCGCTCAGCATACCCCCTTCAGCCTGCATCGCTTTCGAGGACTCGTTCAACGGGCTGATTGCCGCCAAAGCCGCCGGCATGAAATGCGTGGTGGTTCCTTCCATGCACGATAGCAAAGATCTCCGCTTCCATGCCGCCGACCTGAAAATATCCTCCCTTCAGAATTTCAACGAACTGCTGATGCAAACGCTTCCCTGAGTCAAAAGCAGGTTGTCATTTCAATTATCTCAGCCCCAAAAGCTCAATTCTTTCATTTTATTTAAAAAAAAGACCCGTTTCCTGCCTGTATTTCAGTACCTTCGCACTCTTTATCAATACAAAACAAATAACAATGAACAAAGAACACGGCACCGTAAAATTTTTCAATTCGGAAAAAGGATTCGGTTTCATCAAGCATGACGACTCCAACAAGGAAACCTTCGTACATGTCAGCGGACTGATCAATGAGATCAAGGAAGGCGACAAAGTCGAATTCGACCTGCAGGAAGGCAAAAAAGGCATGAATGCCGTCAATGTCAAACTGATCTGATGTACTCATCATAACTGATTACAACAGGAGCTGCCGCAAAACGGCAGCTTTTTTTATGCCGGTTGTTAAGAAAAAAACAATTCCCTTCCGATAGCCCGATTTGATTTTATTTTTGCAACGGGAATTCCGTGCGGATATCGGAAATCCGCAAACGGCAACACAGTTCTAAACCAAAAAAACCTGAGATGAAAAAACATTTTACTATTCCTTTCGCCACCCTGATGCTCTTTTCAGCAGGTGCGGTGCACGCGCAATCCACCGGCAAACTATTGCTGGAAAAAGGATTGAAACTTTCCGTGGAAAATGTGGTGAACACCTTTTCCAATATGGAAATGATGGGGCAGCAAATCGAAATCAACGGAGATGTGAACATGAACTACAACATGGAAGTGGCCGACAAGAACCCCGAAGGCACCACCGTGAAGAGCACCCTCACCCGTATGAAACTGAACACCACCGCCATGGGCCAGTCGCGGTCATTCGACTCCGAAAAGCCTGAGGACCTCGAAGACGAAATGGGCAAGGTGCTGAAAAGCGAAATCAACCAGACCACCGAAGTGGTGCTGAACGAGTCGGCCGCTGTGGTAAGCATCCGCCGGCCCAACACCGAAAATGCCGGACCCAGTGCCGATGCGATCAAAAGCATGATGAACTTCGGAGGAGAGGAAAGCGGCGGGGCCGTACTTCCTTTTCTGATTATTCCGCACGGTAAAAAAACTGGCGACAGCTGGCAGGACTCCACGGTGAAGGAGGGCAATAAAGTCACCACCACTTACACCCTCAAACAAATTGACGGCACCACAGCCACCGTATCGTTTGCGGGACTGCAAAGCAGCAGCCGCAAGGTGGAACAGATGGGTACCGAAGTCACCGTCAACATGGAATCTAAAATCAGCGGCGAAGCCATTGTCAATACCGCCACCGGGGTCATCCGCGAAAAGAAAACCAGTATGGAAGGAACCGGAAGTACGGAAATCATGGGCCAGTCTATGCCCATCAGCAACAAAGTGACCATCACCACCACCGTCAAGTAACGCTTCTTAAGGAAAAAAGGAAAAAGGCCACGAACATCTGTCCGTGGCCTTTATTTTTCCGTGCGGCAAAGGAGATTCGAACTCCCACACCCTTTCGGGCGCTACCACCTCAAAGTAGTGCGTCTACCAATTTCGCCATCGCCGCAACTGTGTTGTACACGCTGCGAAATTAACGGATTTCGGCTGAAAAAAGTTTGAAGGAATCAACTATCGCTCACTTACCGGGGCAAAATGATCCGGAAAGTAGTACCCTTGCCCGGTTCAGACTGCCTGATAAAGAGCTGCCCCTTGTGGTATTGCTCGATGATGCGTTTGGAAAGGCTCAGTCCCAGGCCCCAGCCACGCTTTTTGGTGGTGAACCCGGGTTTGAACACTTTTCCGAACAGGTTGGCCGGTATGCCCTTGCCCGTATCGGATACATCAATAAGGGCACGCCCTGCTTCTTCGGCCAGTATTACCGTAATGCTGCCCTTGCCCTCCAGGGCATCAAGGGCGTTTTTAAGCAGGTTCTCAATAACCCAGTCGAAGAGGGGGCCGCTCACCGGAGCCATCACAGGCTGGTTTTCGGGCATCCGGGTGATGAAATTTACCGATTCGGGCGAGCGCCGGCGGATATAGGCCACCATATCGGAAATTCGGGAGTTGAGCGATTCCGGTTCAAGCCGGGGTTTGCTGCCGATTTTTCCGAAGCGGTCGCTCACCAGCCGAAGCCGCTCCACATCCTTGGCCATTTCAACCGCTATTTTCCCGTTTACGGGTTCTTCGCGCAGCAGTTCGAGCCAGCCTTCCAGCGAAGAAATCGGTGTACCCAGCTGATGCGCCGTTTCCTTCGCCATCCCGGCCCATACCTGGTTCTGTGTCGATTTGTTGCGGGCCGTTATGGTGGCCAGGGTGATGATGATGAAGAGGGCAACGATGAACAGCTGCACCAGCGGATAATAGCTCACCTCATTGAGCAGCCTCGAATCGCCGTAATAATATTTGTTCACCACTGGCGGATTGCTGCTGATTTCCACCATAACGGGTTCATGCAATTGGCGGAACTGGTTCACTTTGCGCCGCAGGTAGCCGGTATCTTTTTTCATTAAGGCCGTATCGAGGTTCAGGCCCTCTCCGGAAGGATTTCCCTGCTCGTCGGTTTCGATGATGGGAATATCGGTATT
>JBIIDU010000207.1:0-4392 GCA_044238165.1 Ferruginibacter sp.
AATCCGCATCACCCCGAAAACCGAGCAGGGTATCCGCAAGAAGAGCCTCGAAGAGATTTTCGGCAAGCTGAAAAAAAGCCGCAGCGGCAACCATCATACTTTCCGCCCCGGTATGGGCGACGAGGTCAATCCCGAAACGAGGCCCTGGCATTTCGGCGATACGCTCGAGCAGATTGATTTTTCGGCATCCATCCGCAATGCACAGATCAATCGGGGCGCCGATTCTTTTTCACTGAAGGAGGACGATCTTGAAATCCGGGAAACCGATTTCAAGACACAGACTTCCACCGTGCTGATGATTGACATTTCGCACAGCATGATCCTTTATGGCGAAGACCGCATCACGCCTGCCAAGAAAGTGGCCATGGCTCTCAGTGAGCTGATCAAGACCCGCTATCCGAAAGACACGCTCGACATCCTCGTTTTCGGCAACGACGCATGGCCCATTGAAATCAAGGACCTGCCCTATCTGGAAGTGGGCCCCTATCATACCAATACGGTAGCCGGCCTCGAACTGGCCATGGACATCCTCCGCCGCCGGCGGAATCCGAACAAACAGATCTTCATGATCACAGACGGCAAACCCACCTGTTTGAAAGAGGGTACGCGCTATTACAAGAACAGTTTCGGTATCGACCGGAAAATACTCAACCGCTGCCTGAGTCTGGCCATGCAATGCAAGAAGAACAAGATTGTCATCACCACCTTCATGATTGCCACCGATCCTTACCTGCAGCGCTTTGTACGCGAATTCACCGAAGCCAACAGCGGGAAGGCCTTCTTTGCCGGGCTGGACAAGCTGGGCGTCTTCGTATTCCGCGATTTTGAAAAGGGCAGGCAGAAAAATGTTTATTGACAGAGGAATCATCCCTAATCGGCCTTCGTGCCTGACGTCACAGACCAAATCAAACTATGCATACCATCGATACACTGGGGAAGCTGAAAAAATCGGGCTATGTGCCCCGCTCCGTCAAGGAAGAAATCCGCGAAAACCTGATTCGTAAGCTCCAATCCGGCGAAGATCCTTTTCCGGGAATACTTGGCTACGAGGATACGGTGATACCCGACACCGAAAGGGCGCTGCTCTCCCGGCACAACATCCTTTTTCTGGGACTTCGCGGTCAGGCCAAAACACGGATGGCCCGCCAAATGGTGTCGTTGCTCGACGAATATGTTCCGGTGGTTGCCGGCAGCGAAATCAACGACGATCCGTTGCGCCCCTTATCGGGCTATGCCCTCCGTCTGATTGAAAAGGAAGGCGACGCTACTCCCGTCACCTGGTTGCACCGCAGCCAGCGTTACGGTGAAAAACTGGCCACGCCCGATGTGAGCGTAGCCGATCTCATCGGAGATATCGATCCCATCAAGGCGGCCAATCTCAAACTCAGTTTCTCGCACGAGGAGGCCCTGCATTTCGGCATCATACCCCGCAGCAACCGCTGCATCTTTGTAATCAATGAGCTGCCCGACCTGCAGGCGCGCATCCAGGTGTCGCTGTTCAACCTGCTGGAAGAAGGCGATTTGCAGATAAGGGGCTTCAAACTTCGGTTACCACTTGATGTCATGTTCGTTTTCACCGCCAACCCCGAAGATTACACCAACCGGGGCAGTATCGTCACGCCGCTCAAGGACCGGATTGAAAGCCAGATCCTCACGCACTACCCCAAAACCATCGAAACCTCCCTTGCCATCACCGAACAGGAAGCCCGTATCGCCCCGGAGCAGGCTGCAAAGGTCAGCGTGAGCGACCTTGTCAAGCGCATCATCGCCCAGGTGGCCATGGAAGCCCTGTCCAGCGAATGGGTCGACAAGAAAAGCGGCGTCAGTGCGCGGCTCACCATTGCGGCTTATGAGAACGCGGTCAGTTCAGCTGAACGGCGCGCCATCCATACCGGCGAGCAGGAAACACAGGTATGGATCAGCGATCTGATGGGCATCATTCCCGCCATCACCGGAAAAATAGAACTGGTGTACGAGGGAGAGCAGGAGGGGCCTTATCAGGTGGCGCAGAATCTGCTCGAGAAATCGCTCCGTACGATGTTTGGCGTTTATTTTCCGGCCCCCGATACGCTCAAAAAGAGAAGGGGCAGGGAAGCCCCTCCGGAAAATCCTTATCAGGCAATTGTACGCTGGTTCGACCAGGGCAACAATCTGCAACTGTTTGTGACAACCTCCGATGCCGACAAAATACAATTGCTCTATCGGGTAAGCGGTTTGCATGCGCTGGTGAAAAAGCATTATCCCCTGCTCAATGAACGCGAGAACGCCCTGCTGATGGAGTTTGTGTTGCATGGCCTCGCAGCTTATTCGCTGATCAGTAAGAAAGTACTGGAAGGGAAAGTGGAATTCAACGATTTGATGGGCAGCATGCTCAATATCCGTTCATCCGATGCTTCCGGAGAAGACGAATCCGGAGATGATGAAGGTAGCTGAGCCGCCTTGCGCACTTACCTGCCAATCGGACGGAATGCTGTAAGTTTGTAATTACTGCAACACAGCAGCCGCCAATCAGCCAATGGAACATCGTTTGGGTCATGTCAGTTACCGGCAAACAGGATCATTCTCCAGGCTGGTGGAAGATTATACCGAAAACAGCAGCGACTTCCTCCCTTTTTGCAACTATAGTCCGGATTTCGCGGGTATCGGGTCGTCTATCAACGCGCGGGCATCATTTCCTATTGACCGGTCATTGCTCGTGAACACCTTGCAACGGCGTTATGCCGGAATGAAGCTCAGTGATTTGCAGCAGAAGCATATCGACGCGTTGCGTTCCGAATCCTGTTTCACCATATGCACCGCCCACCAGCCCAATCTTTTTACAGGGCCGCTCTACTTCATCTACAAGATCGTCCATGCTATTCGGCTGGCCGATGCATTGTGCGCACTGCATCCCGGAAAGCATTTTGTTCCGGTTTATTATATGGGCAGCGAAGATGCCGACAAGGATGAACTGGCCCATGTGTTGGTCAACGGTGTGCGGCATGAGTGGAACACCGGGCAAAGCGGAGCCTTCGGGCGTATGTTCATTGATGAGCAGTTGATTTTGTTGCTGGACCGGATCGACGCTCAATTGGCAAACACCCCTTTTCATGCTGAGCTCGTCCATTTGTTGCGTACCACTTACGAGAAGGGCATAACGATTGAGCAGGCCACTTTCCGTTTTGTGCATGCCCTGTTTGCCGAAAAGGGTTTGCTGGTGCTTTTGCCCGACGACCGGGAACTCAAGCATGCGTTCATTTCCTTGGCAGAAAAAGAACTGACTGGTGATTTTTCACAGCCCCTGGTCAACGAATCAATAAAGGCTTTTCCTGACGGATACCCGATCCAGGCGCAGGGCCGTGCCATCAACTTTTTTTATCTTCAAGAGGGAATCAGGAACCGCATCGTATTCAACGCGGGTGTTTACGAAGTGTTGCAAACCGATATCCGATTTTCGAAACAAGAGATGCTGGCCGAGCTCCATGCATACCCCGAACGCTTCAGTCCCAATGTGCTGTTGCGTCCTTTGTACCAGGAAATTTTGCTCCCCAATGTGGCATTCATCGGCGGAGGGGCCGAGTTGGCTTACTGGCTGCTGCTGAAGAATCTCTTTGACCGTGCCGGTGTTTTTTATCCCGTGCTGTTGTTGCGGAATTCATTTCTGCTGGTTTCCGGTGAAGCCAGGCGGCTCGCGGAAAAACTGCAGCTATCCGATGCGGAACTTTTTCAGTCTTATGATGAACTGGCTTCGGCCTATGTGCGGAAAAAAAGCAGTCACCAGGTTGGTCTCGACAAGAAGAAAGCCGCATTGGGTGCCTTGTATGATTCAATCGCTTCGGCTGCGGAACAATCCGACAGCACCTTACGAAAACATACCGCCGCCCTTCGGCACCGGGCCCTCGAAAAAATAGAAGCGCTGGAGCAGAAGATGCTGCGCGCCGAAAAGAAAAAGCATGAGGTGGAACTGCTGCAGCTACGTAAGCTGAAGGAACTGCTTTTCCCGGGAGGCAGTTTGCAGGAACGTAAGGAAGGAGTACTGGGCTGGTATGCGCTGCTGGGTCCGGAGTTGTTGGATACAATCCATCAAAGCAGCCTGACCTGCGAACCGCGGTTTACTGTAATCCATAGCTGATCCATCTGCAAGCCTGGCTCTAATTTATCTGTTTCTCTGGATATTGCTAAACGCTAACTGATCGTAAGGGAGACCCTTTTGCCCAATCCCATTTCGGTGTCAGATCCCCCGAATTTAAACCAACAGGGTTTAGAGAAAATTCTCTAACTTAAATTGTTTAAACATGAAAAAGCAACGGTTTTCAGAGACCCAGATCGTCTCCATCCTGCGGATGCAGGAATCCGGCAAGCTGGTTAAGGACATTTGCCGAGAGCATGGCATCAGTGATGCCACTTTTTACA
>JBIIDU010000208.1:0-4366 GCA_044238165.1 Ferruginibacter sp.
CCAGACGTGTGCGCTACCGGGCTGCGCTACGTCCCGATTTTATTGGGATGGCAAATGTAAAGCAATTTTGGATATTTGTCACAGACGGTTTGAGAATCACTATCAGGCTCCCGCAGTACGCATCCGCTGATAATGATTTATAAGCTGGTTGGTGGAGTCGTCATGACCCTGAACGATTGCTCCGCTCTCCAGTTCCGACAGGATTTTACCGGCAAGCACCTTGCCCAGTTCCACTCCCCACTGGTCAAAACTGAAAATGTTCCAAATGACGCCCTGAACGAAAATCTTGTGTTCGTAAAGCGCAACCAGCTCACCGAGGCTGAACGGGGTTATTTGCCGCACCAGAAAGGAATTGCTCGGCCGGTTGCCGGGGAATACCCGATAGGGATTCTCATGCGGGGTTCCATTCATTAACGCTTCCGTCTGGGCAAAAAAATTGCTCATCAGCAAAGTATGGTGATTGCCTACCGGATTATGGCTGATGGCAGGCGCAATGAAATCGCAGGGGATCAGCCGGGTACCCTGATGGATCAGCTGATAAAAAGCGTGCTGGCCGTTGGTTCCCGGCTCTCCCCAGATGACCGGTCCGGTGGAATAATCGACCGGCTTCCCGTTCCGGTCCACATATTTACCGTTGCTTTCCATGTTGCCTTGCTGGAAATATGCGGGGAAGCGGTGCATATATTGGTCATAGGGCAAAATAGCCTCGCTGTCTGCTCCAAAAAAATTGACATACCAGATACCCAGCAAAGCCATGATGACGGGAATATTATCCTGCAGGGGCGCTGTTGAAAAATGCCGGTCGATGCTGTGCGCCCCCTGCAGCAACTGCTCAAACTGATCGTACCCGATAGTCAGGGCGATGGACAACCCGATAGCACTCCATAAACTGTAGCGTCCGCCTACCCAGTCCCAGAAAGGAAACATGTTCTGCGGTGAAATGCCGAAGCGAACGACTTCCTTCTCATTGGTACTGAGTGCCAGAAAATGTTTGGCCACATGGGCAGCATCCCCGGCCTGACCGATAAACCAGTCACGCGCCGTATGCGCATTTGCCATGGTTTCCTGGGTGGTGAATGTCTTGGAAGCGATCAGAAACAAGGTTTCTTCCGCATTGACCCGCTTCAGCGTTTCCGCGATATGGGTACCGTCCACATTACTGACAAAATAGGTCTGTATGCCTTCCTTCCAGTAAGGACGGAGCGCTTCAGTGACCATTACCGGTCCGAGGTCGCTGCCGCCGATGCCGATGTTGACAATGTAACGGATCGGTTTTCCTGTGTAACCCTGCCACTGGCCGCTATGGACCGAATCGCAACAGCTGCGCATACGCGTCAGTACGGACCTCACTTCAGGCATAACATCGTGTCCGTCGGCCATAACGGGTTTGTCCGAAAAATTCCGGAGCGCGGTATGCAGCACCGCCCGGCCCTCGGTTTGGTTGATTATTTCGCCGGAAAACATAGCCTGGACGGCCGAAGGCAGATCACATTCATTCGCCAGCTGGCCAAGCAACCGCATGGTTTGTTCGGTAATGATGTTCTTCGAATAGTCAAACACGATGTCGGGGGTGCAAAGGGAAAATTTGCTGAAACGAAGGGGGTCGGCTGAAAAAAGCTCTTTCATGTGCACCTGTTTCATTTCGAGTGCATGCTTTTCCAGAAGTTTCCATGAACTTGTAGCCGAGGGATTTACGGAAGGAAACATAGTTGTTGTTTTTGAAGGCACGAAGATACCCAATAATGCCGCATGCCGGGAATGAACGCATCCGCTGCCGGGGGGCTTTTGATGAATTCACACAAAGCGTGGCGCAATTTGACTAATTTAGCGCAACCAAAGACGCATGAAGGTCTTAATCAGGAAAGCTACCATTGTTGACAACCGCTCGCCGCAAAACGGCACTATAAACGACATCCTGGTTGAAAACGGCATCGTTGCCCGAATTGCCCCTCAAATCGAGTCAGATTCCACGATCCAATTAATTGATATACCCGGGATCCACGTCAGTCCGGGCTGGATGGATGTGGCCTGTTCCTTTGGTGATCCGGGTTATGAATACCGCGAAACACTTGAATCGGGTTGCGCAGCCGCAGCGGCAGGTGGTTTCACCGACATATTGTTGCTGCCCAATACCAGCCCGCCTACCCATAACAAGGCCCAGGTCGAATACCTGAAACGGCATTCAGCAGGAAGCGGAGTCCGGGTGCACCCGATGGGATCCATCACCAAAAACACCGAAGGAAAGGAGCTGGCTGAGATTTATGACATGCACCATGCGGGAGCCACCGCATTCTCGGACGGGCTCCATCCGATCCAGCAGAGCGGCATCTTGCTAAAAGCCCTGCAATATGTGAAAACCTTCGAGGGTACCATCATACAACTTCCCAACGACAAAAGTATCGGCGGCAACGGCATGATGCATGAGGGAGTAATGTCAACCCGTATCGGCATACCCGGTAAGCCTGCGCTCGCCGAAGAGCTGATGGCCGAACGCGACATTGCGCTGGCCGCATACACACAGAGCCGCATTCACCTGACAGGCGTATCCGCTTCAGGCACGATGCGTCGCATTAGGGAGGCGAAAGGTAAGGGGCAGCCCGTTTCCTGCTCTGTCTCTCCCTTGCATCTGTTCTTTAGCGATCAAGACCTGGCCACCTACGATACGGGGCTCAAGATCATGCCCCCCCTGCGAACGACGGAGGACCAACAGTTGCTGTTGGCTGCACTGCTGGATGGCACCGTTGATTGTTTCACCAGTCTCCATCAGCCGCTCAGCGCCGACGAGAAAGTATGCGAGTTCGCGCAGGCCCTATACGGAGCTTCCACACTGGAAAGTTGCTTTGGAGCAATCTGGAGCCTGACAGAAAAACACTTGCCCATCGGCCGGCTCATTGAAATGCTTACTTACGCTCCCAGAAGTCTGTTCGGGCTACCTTCAATAAGCATCACGGAAGGTGAAACCGCATCGCTTACTTTATTTGACCCTTCTGTTTCCTTTCTGTTTACCAGGGAGATGATTCGTTCAAGATCGTGCAACAATCCCTTTATTGGCAGGCAACTTCGGGGAAAAGTGCTGGGCATCATCAACGAAAACCGCATCCTGCTCAACACCCCCTTATGATGAAGTCCCCCGCAGCTAAAGCCACCATTACCGCGGCAGCCATGATGGTAACGGCGCTGATCATCGATCACTACTTCAAAAACAATTCGGGCAACCTTCAGTACCTGACTTATCTGGTTTACGCCGCGGGCATTGCCTGGGTGATGATTCCCTTTGCCGGGGCAAACAACTTCAATCCGGGTTTCGGCCAGCTTTTCTCGGCCGGATTCCGTTGCTTCATCGTGGTGACGCTTTTGATGGTGGTATTCACTTATGTCTTTCTGCGATTGAAACCTGAAATCAGGCAGCAGGCCATGGCGGCGTTCCGGAACGAATGGTCAAAACAGCCCGATCTGACACCTGCGGAAGCGGAGAAAAACCTCACAGCCGCTACAAAATACTTCGATATCATGATGATTTCAATGGCCATATTCGGATATTTGTTCACCGGCGCATTGCTTACCGCACTTACTGCTCTGGGCATACGGATATTCCATGCTAAGAATGACACAACGCATCAAACCAGCAGCATCACACCCGACCGAACAACTTAAACGATATCCATGGACCTGTCGATAGTCATACCCCTTTTCAACGAAGACGAAAGCCTGCCCGAACTCATCGAGTGGATTTCCCGAGTTGTGCAGGAAAACCGTTATGACTACGAAGTGATCCTCATCGATGACGGAAGTACCGACCAGTCCTGGGCGGTGATTGAATCGCTGCATGCGAAGAACAGCCGCATCAACGGCATACACTTCCAGCGCAATTACGGCAAGAGCGCCGCGCTGAACGAGGGCTTCAAGGCCGCACGGGGCAATGTGGTGATCACCATGGATGCCGATATGCAGGACAGTCCCGATGAGATCCCCGGCCTCTACAAAATGATAAAGGAAGAGGGTTACGACATGGTGAGCGGATGGAAGAAAAAACGTTATGACAACAAACTGACCAAGAACCTTCCCTCCAAGTTGTTCAACAAGACTGCCAGCCGGGTCAGCGGCATCAAACTGCACGATTTCAACTGCGGGCTCAAGGCCTACCGGAGCAAAGTGGTGAAAAGCATAGAAGTCTACGGGGAGATGCATCGCTACATCCCCCTGTTGAGCAAGTGGGCGGGTCTTTCACGCATCGGGGAAAAGGTGGTCGAACACCGACCCAGGAAATACGGCACCACCAAATTCGGATGGAACCGCTTTGTAAATGGCTTCCTGGATCTTTTCTCCATCATGTTCATCGGAAAGTTCGGCAAGAAACCGATGCATT
>JBIIDU010000209.1:0-4363 GCA_044238165.1 Ferruginibacter sp.
CTCGATGGTGTCGAATACGTGGTTGGGTACATGGCTGCGCCGTTGCAGCGTAGAAGTGAGGTGGTTCGCTTCTTCCTCATTGGGCAAATCGCCCAGCAGCATCAGCAAAAACAGCCCTTCGGGAAGGGGTTCGGTTCCGCCCGGGGCCTTGGGGAGTGCTTTCTGCAGTTCGGGAATGGTATATCCGCGGAAACGGATGCCTTCCTGTGCGTCGAGCAGTGAGGTTTCGGTGACCAGGCCCGTGATACCCCGCATACCCTGGTAGATCTGGCTGAGGGTTACTTCTCCGACTTTTTTGTTGCCATGCTCTTTGAGCAGGTCTTTGATTTCAATACCAATCTGATCCGATACCGCCTTGAATTTGTTTTTGATGGTTCCCATGCTTTTATGATTGAGGCCCGTTATGATTGAGGCGTGAAATTACATTCGTTATGCCGCTAAACAAAGGAAAAGTCCAAATGTTTATCCGACAACGTTTTCAGTTTCTTACATGTGTTTCACTGACGCCCAGGCTAGATGGCCAGACCTCTTTTTATTTTATCCGGCAGCCAGCATCCTCCGGCTCTGCTGAATTTCCGTTGTAGAATATTTTATTCGCATTAAAATTTTCGCCGCCCGCAAAAACACAGTACATTTGTACGACCTCTCGGATTTTTTTATTCCTCCCGGTCATTTCACCTCTTTAACTGCGCCGCCGGCATCAAGTTCAGGGTCTTACACATGCCCGGTTGCTCCGCTTTTAAATGGTGTTTGTACATGATAATTCCGCAACGATGTCCAAATATGTCTTTGTCACCGGTGGTGTTACCTCTTCCCTGGGAAAAGGAATCATTGCAGCTTCGTTGGCAAAACTCCTGCAGTCCAGAGGGCTTACCGTCACCATCCAGAAATTCGACCCCTACATCAATGTAGATCCGGGTACGCTCAATCCCTACGAGCATGGCGAATGCTATGTGACTGAGGATGGGGCCGAAACCGACCTCGATCTGGGGCACTACGAACGGTATCTGAACATCCTTACCTCCCAGGCCAACAATGTGACTACCGGCCGTATTTACCAGACGGTGATCAACAAAGAGCGTGAGGGGGCCTATCTGGGAAAAACAGTGCAGGTGATTCCGCACATCACCGACGAAATCAAGCGAAGGATGATGCTGATCGGCAATACAGGGAATTACGACATCGTCATCACCGAAATAGGCGGTACCATCGGCGACATTGAGAGCCTTCCCTTTGTGGAAGCCGTCCGCCAGATTCAGTGGGAGATGGAGGATGCGGACTGCCTGGTGGTACACCTGACCCTGATTCCCTACCTAAAGGCGGCCAAAGAGCTGAAGACGAAACCCACACAGCACAGCGTGAAATTGATGAGTGAAAACGGGGTGCATCCCGATATCATCGTATGCCGCACCGAAAAGTCCCTGTCGGCCGAACTCCGTAAAAAAATAGCCCTGTTCTGCAATGTGAAGACGGAAGCGGTTATTGAAGCGATGGACGCCAGCTCCATCTATGAAGTGCCTTTGAAGATGTTGCAGGAGGGGCTTGATGTAACAGTATTGAAGAAACTAAACATCACCGGATATTCAGCACCGCAACTCAACCGGTGGAAGGAATTTCTCGACAAGATCAAAAAGCCCGCGGGCAAGGTCAATATCGGGCTTGTCGGCAAATACATCGAGCTGCAGGACGCCTATAAATCGATACTCGAATCTTTTGTGCACGCCGGAGCAGAAAACGACTGCAAGGTTCAGATTGTGAATGTGCACAGCGAGCACCTTACACCCGAAAATATTACCGAAAAAATGGCCGGCCTCGACGGTATTCTCGTGGCGCCCGGATTCGGCATCCGCGGGGTGGAGGGCAAGATTGCTGCTGTTCGCCATGCACGTGAAAACATGCTGCCTTTCTTCGGCATCTGCCTGGGCATGCAAATGGCGGTCATTGAATTTGGCAGGAATGTCCTGGGCTGGTCCGATGCGCACTCCACCGAAATGAATCCGGAAACCGCTCACCCCGTCATCGACCTGATGGAGCAGCAGAAAGCCGTAACCCGGATGGGGGGCACCATGCGTCTGGGCAGTTATCCCTGCAGGATCAAGGAGGGAACACTTGCGCACCGCATTTACGGGACCACGGAAATCAGCGAAAGACACAGACACCGCTGGGAATTCAACAACACTTATCTGGAGCAATACGAAAAAGCGGGTATGGTTGCCAGCGGCAGGAATCCCGAAACAGGCCTGGTGGAGATCATCGAACTGCCGGGACATCCTTTTTTTGTGGGCGTTCAGTTTCACCCCGAACTGAAAAGCACGGTCGAAAGTCCCCAGCCTGTTTTCACCCACTTCATCCGGGCGGCAAAAGTTTATGCCGAGCAAAAGAGCACGCTCAACAATTCCTTGCTGGAAAGCGAACTGATCTGAACCTGCGGTGCAGTGCATCAAGGCAGGAATTCCTGTAATATTGCATTTCAACCGATTGCCTGCCATGCACCTATCCAGCCTGCTCGACCGCTTCAGCGAACCCGAAACCTTAAAGATGGCCAAGCTCGGCCGCGAACTCCGCGAGCAGGGCATTGACGTGATTGACCTAAGTCTGGGCGAACCCGATTTCGATACGCCCGAACATGTAAAGGAAGCTGCCATCCGCGCCATCCGAGAAAACTGGAGCCACTATACTCCCGTTCCCGGCTATCCCGACCTGCGGGCAGCCGTTTGCGCCAAGTTGTTGCGGGACAACGGGCTGCGTTATGAGCCCTCCAACATTGTGGTTTCCACCGGAGCCAAGCAAAGCCTAGCCAATGCCATACTGGCCCTGGCCGATGAGGGCGATGAGGTCATCATTCCCACTCCCTTTTGGGTGACCTATTCCGAGTTGGTGAAAATTTCGCGCGCCCGTGTAGTTGCCCTGCCCACTTCATTGCAAAGCGGATTCAAAATCACGCCCGGGCAGCTTGAGGCCGCAATCACGCCTGCCACAAGAATGTTTTTATTCTCATCGCCCTGCAATCCGTCGGGTGCGGTGTATACCCGGGATGAATTGTCGGGACTGGCCGAAGTTTTCCGCCGTCATCCGCAAATCGTCATTCTTTCCGACGAAATCTACGAGTACATCAACTTTTCAGGCCGCCATGAAAGCATTGCAGCTTTCGATGACCTGAAAGACAGGGTGGTGCTCATCAACGGGCTGAGCAAGGGTTTCGCCATGACGGGCTGGCGTATCGGTTATATGGCTGCCCATTCCGATATAGCGAAAGCCTGCGAAAAGTTGCAGGGCCAGTTTACCAGTGCCACCTGTTCCATTGCACAGAAAGCGGCGGTGGCCGCACTTACTTCCGACCTTGCCCCCACGCGTGAAATGACGGCCGCCTTCAGCCGCCGCCGCAGCCGGGTGCTTGAACTGGTAAAGGATATACCGGGAATAGTATGCAATCCGCCCGACGGAGCCTTTTATATCTTCCCCGATGTGAGTCATTATTTCGGCAAATCGGCCAACGGAATCACGATCCGCAGTTCGGCCGACCTTTCGATGTACCTTTTGCATACCGCTCATGTGAGTTCGGTTATGGGGGAGGCCTTCGGCAGCCCGAGCTGTGTGCGTTTCTCTTTCGCCAACAGCCTGGAAAAAATTGAAATGGCCTGGGCGCGGATAAAGGATGCGCTGGGGAGGCTTGGATGAGTGCGTATGAATGTCAGGTGTTGAATGTTAAGTTTTAAATGGGCGGCTTTTTGTTTTTTATCCGTGTCGGTATCCTCACCGACCACTTCTTGACCGTTGATCCGCTTTGGTTCGTGGTCACTAACCACTTATCCTTTTGTTTCACGCCAAGCCGCGGATCAGTCAGCGCTTATCAAGTATTGAATGACGTTTAAGAGCAAGGCGCAAAGGGTTGCCTTTCGGTCAACGGGCATTTCGTGCCTTTTGCCTCATGGAATCGGGAACAAATCCTCTAATCCTAAAATCCTGCGAATCCTGATTCATACAAGGGAAGGTTTAAAAAGTTTCAAAGGTTTCTGAGGTTTGATACGAAAGTGATTTATCATTCAGCCCAAAAATTTTCACGTATAATGCCGATGTGATAGCTGTTTGGCACCAATGTAATTGGTCCATTACAGATATCCAATCGGTATGAGAGGTTGGTCTGCCTGGGAAAAAAGGGCCTCCATCCTTCATTCAAGATTTATCAGTTAACACCTAACATTTATCATCCTATCCGTCGATCTTTGATTTGATTTCCTGCAGTTTCAGCAAGGCTTCCACGGGCGTCAGCCGGTTGATGTCGATGGCGTCCAGCCCTTTGCGGATATCGTCGAACACGGCGGAGTGGGCATCGAATATGCTGAGCTGCATCTTTGGAGGGGTG
>JBIIDU010000210.1:0-4316 GCA_044238165.1 Ferruginibacter sp.
GGCTGACCGGAAATAGAGAATTGAGTGTGCAGTATGATGGAAGGAAGCCTGCCGAATCCAGGGTCATCCATATCGGGCGGGCGACGGTGCGGGCGATTTTGTGAGCCGGGAAAACATCGCTTTGGTTTGTGTAAAACGAGCCAGATTTTTGTCTGGCTTTGTTCTTCGCTTGCTTGTCTGAACCGCTGATTAAGCTGATGAATTGATTCCGCTGATTTTTTTACGAAAAATTCAGGGGTGGATGATCTGCCTCCCCCCTTTGGGGGGATCGAGGGGGGCTGTTTCACGCAAAGTATCGGGGTAGGGTTTGTTTCACGCAAAGCCGCATAAGCATGTAAGGCAAGGCGCAAAGGGTTGCCCTGCGGTCAACGGGCATTTCGTGGGTATGGGTTGATGGAACACGAATCAAAATCCTATAATCCAAAAATCCTGTAAATCCTGATTCAGACAAAAGCGTTCAACGTTCAAAGGTTCAAAAGTTCAAGGTTTGACCCCCTCGATCCCCCGAAGGGGGAAGCAGATCATCCCGGTTCCTCGGTAAAGGCAATCCGCGAAATCCTGCGAATCCTGATTCAGATAAATTACCATGCCTTTGTGGGTCTTGTCGACCAACACCACTTCATATCACCCTATTGTGCCCGGGCTTGCATCCAAACAAAAACGCCCGGAAAGGGCGTTTTGTCTGTAGTTGGTGTTTGAAGAATCGAATGGGGTTAGAACAGTCCTGATTTCCGGAAAGCCGTCAGGCCTTCTCCTATTTTGAAGCCGTTTTGATAAACCTCGATCTTGTAGGTGCCCACTTTGTAATCGCCACCTTGCTTCCAGTCGAAACTTACAACCTGCTTTTGACCCTGTACATAATTGACGGCTACTTTTTGGGTGTAGTTGCGCGAGCCGTCTTCCCGGGTGTCCATGGTTCCCGATCCGATGCTGTTATCACTGATGGGTTTGGCTTCGGGGTCGGTGATGCAGATATAAAGATCTTTGGTTCCTGAAGCGGTTATCCGGTTCTCATCCAGTGAAAAACTGATGCGGAGCTTGTCGACACGCTTTGCCTTGCTCGTTTCCGATTCGCGGCCGTTGCCCTTCAGGTTGATACCGATGATGTTGAAGTTGGATGCGTGCAGGGTGGCGCCTACATCCAGCAGTTTGTTTTTGTCGCTAATGATACCCCTCGCTGAGTCCGCATTCCGCTGGTAGGCGTTTCTTTCTTCCGTAACCGCCTGTTTTTCCTGCGTGAGTTGTGCATTTTCACCCTTCAGCACTTCAATCTGTTGCTTGTAGGTTTCAATGTCTGTGTTCAGGGAAGCAATCAGGGTTTTTGCTTCTGCAAGTTCTTCTTTTGTGGCGTTGGCCTTGCTGAGGATACTCTTGATTTTGCTCTGCTTTTCCGCAATGATGCGGTCTTTGGCGGTAATGACGCTGTCTTTTTTTGCGGAGGAGGTTTTCAGCAGGTCGTACCGGATGCTGGCCTCCTCCAGCATGGAGTTCAAAGTATCCTTTTCGGCAACCACCCCGGCATACTGCATGTCTTTCTGCTGGATGGTTTCCTTCACTTTGCTCTTATCCCAGATGATGTAGCCCCAGGTGCCTAACAGCAGAATGACAAGACCGATGGTGGTGAAAAAACGCCAGTCTGTTTTGGGGGGTTGCGGCGGTTCGGGGGTGGTGCCCGATGCGGTAGGAAAGTTTTCAAAAGCCATAAATTTGATTTTCTTAGTTAGGAATTAAAGTATGTTCAAATGTAAAGGGTTTGGAGGAAATAAGTCCGGATAAAAAAAAACGTAACGATGATCATTGTCATGACATTTTCCAAAATCATGCCAATTTGGGGCTGCAAGCTTTTTTTCACGTGCTGTGAACAAGTTTCCGGACAGAAGGCCTGCTCTCAAAAGGGGAAATCAGTCGGCGCGTAGAAATCAGGGACAGGTAAACTCCGGGTACGAATACTTACGGATATCCATTACCAGTTCCTTTTTGCATGAATTGACTAGATTGTGTAAAATTTCAGTAGACAAATGTGCCTAAGAACAGTTGCGGTTCACCCCGGAACGGGATCAGGGCATTTCTGGCGAACATTGATTACAATAATAACGCACACATGAAAAACTTCATTTCTATCGGCATTTTCCTGTTGGCCTCTCTCTGTTGTCAGGCCCAATTGACTAAGGACAGCCTCGTCCGTAGAATAGCCTTGGACGCCTGTGACGAAATTTCCAAAAAAGACCTTGCCGGCGCAAGTCAGGATGCTGTGATGGAAATGCTGGGAATGGCCCTGCTGCCCGCTATGGTGAAATATGAAAAGGAGTTGAAGGAATTTTATCAGCTGGATGATTTCTCCGACGCTGCAGCCATGGAAAAGGTTGGCCGCGATGTGGGGATGAAGCTTGTTTTTTTGTGTCCCGAATTCGCCCGGGTCATAACAACCGGTCTTGCATCAAATTCGGAAGGCGATGATAAAAATCCCCGTGTTCTAAGCATGTCCGAACAAACCTTGTCGGGTACATTGCTGAAAATCGAGACCGGCGAGTTTACCTCATTGCAGATCCGAACACCTGCGGGTAAGATGGAAAAAATCTGGTGGTTTGAATACTTCAGTGGCGCTGACATTCTGCTGGAAAATCCCGCGAAATTGGTGGGTAAAAAAGTAGTTGTCAATTATGTAGAAAAAGAACGCTTTACCCATGCCACGAAGGAATATGCCCGAATCAAGCTGGCAACAGGCATCAAGTTGTCGAATTGAGCGTTCGGTGCCCGAAAGGTAGATGGTCAGTCTCCGGCCAGCCTGTTTTTGCTGTACCTCCTCCATTTTTCTATCACTTCATCCATGTCGGCGGGTAACTCGCTTGTGAACATTACCGGCTTGCGGGTGGCTGGATGGATGAACCCGAGTTCCTTTGCATGCAAGGCCTGCCGGCGGCAGATGGCAAAACAATTGTCGACGAATTGCTTGTATTTGCTGAATACGGTTCCCTTCACAATGCGGTTGCCTCCGTAAAAATCGTCGTTGAAGAGCGGATGGCCGATGTGTTGCATGTGCACCCGGATCTGGTGTGTTCTTCCCGTTTCGAGCCGGCACTCCACCAGGGTCACATAATTGAACCGTTCAATCACCTTATAGTGCGTGATGGCTTCCTTTCCGTAATCGCCGTCGGGGTAGGTGGTGAAGAGTTTGCGAAAACGCTGGTGCCGGCCCACATGCCCCGTTATGGTTCCCTCGTCTTTTTCGGGATTGCCCCAGACCAGGGCAAGGTAACGGCGGTGAACGGTATGGTTGAAAAACTGTTTGGCCAGATGCGTCATGGCCGGGGGCGTTTTGGCCAGTACCAGCAGGCCCGAAGTGTTTTTGTCGATACGGTGTACCATGCCGAACCGCTGTAATCCGCTTTCCGCGATATCGGGCTTTTGCTGCAGCAGATGCCAGGCAACGGCGTTGATAAGCGTTCCTGAGGGATTCCCACTGCCCGGATGCACTACAAGCCCTGCAGGTTTGTTTACCAACAGAATATCGTCATCCTCGAATACGATGTTGAGGGGTAGGTTTTCGGGAACGATTTCACTGTCGTCGGGATGACGGCTGTCGTACACAATGATCTTGTCGCCGGGTCTTACCTTGTAATTCGATTTGACCGGGCTTTCATTGACCAGCACCCGCTCTTCCTCTATGGCCTGCTGGATCTTGTTGCGTGTGGCTCCTTCCACCCGGCTCATCAGGTACTTGTCAATACGGAGCATTTCCTGGCCTTTCGAAACCTCGATGGAAAGCCGTTCATACAGTTCGTCCTGCTCGTTCAGTTCATCGTCGCGGATATCGCCGTTTTGCTCCGTCATGTGTTGTTGAAGGATCTGGCCGGGCTCTTCTATTTTATGCATGATTGTTGCCGCCGGCCGTACTTTTGCAATATTAATCGAATTGACTTGGAAAAGCAGCTTGTGCTCGTTAAAGATCTGGGATTGATGGATTACCGGGAAGCCTGGGATCTTCAGGAGCGGCTGCTGCAGCACAATGTCCGTTCAAAGATTTCCGCAGTCGCGCAAAATGCCTTGCCGCCGGCAACCACACACCATCTTCTTTTTTGCGAGCACCCGCCCGTTTACACACTGGGCAAGAGCGGAAGCATCGATCATTTGCTCATCAGCGAAGCAGATATGCACAGCAGGAAGATCAGTTTCTTCCATACGAACCGGGGGGGCGACATCACTTTTCATGGCCCGGGCCAGATTGTCATGTATCCGATACTGGATCTGGAGAAATTCACTACCGATATCGGACTATACCTTAGGAACCTGGAGGAAGCGGTCATCCGCTGTCTCGC
>JBIIDU010000211.1:0-4314 GCA_044238165.1 Ferruginibacter sp.
ACCACATAGGCGGTTTCCATGCTTTCCCCGTTGATGCTGGGGAAGGGGCTGCATTCCCCCTGACCTTCGGTACCATCAGCCGTCACCATCCGAATCAGGATATTTTCGGCATGGGTATTGGCACCCTGAGAAGTGATGAAGGGCTTTTTCAGCTTTATGCGCAGCCGGTAGGCAAATATTTCTACGATTTCTGTTGGTGACGATGCGGCCATTCGGTTTGATTTTAGGGGCGTACGATATGCTCGGATTTGCAGTGTATGTTTAACGGCAGTGCTCTATTGGCAGGGATTCGGGAGATTTTTGCGTCAGTGTTCAATCGTCTTGTTATTTTTAGGACCCAATGTACGCTATTGTCGATATTGAAACCACGGGTGGTCATGCTTCCGCCAACGGCATTACCGAAATTGCCGTTTGTCTGCACGATGGCGTTCAGGTGGTGGACAGTTTTGAAACACTCCTCAATCCGGGCTGCCCCATTCCCTCCTATATTGTTTCGTTAACCGGCATTTCGCCGGCCATGGTCGCTTCGGCACCGAGGTTTGAGGAAATCGCCGGCCGCCTGCATGCGCTTTTGACAGGAGCCGTATTTGTTGCACACAATGTCAACTTCGATTATTCCTTTGTGAAGCACCATCTGCGTTCGGCGGGCTATGACCTGGAGTCACCTAAACTGTGCACCATAAGGCTCAGTCGTAAAGTTTTTCCTGGGCTTCCTTCCTACAGCCTGGGCAACCTCTGCCGCAGCCTGGGCATTGCTGTTGAAAACCGTCACCGGGCCGGCGGGGATGCTGCCGCTACGGCTGATTTGTTCGCACATCTTATGCGGAACGGCGCGCAGCAGCACATTGACCAGATGCTGCGTAAGTCATCGGGCGAGCAATGGATGCCGCTCCACATAGATCGGGAGCATATCGATATCCTTCCTGCAACACCGGGCGTTTACTACTTCCTCAACCAGAAGAAAAAAGTGATTTATGTGGGCAAGGCGGTGAATGTGCGCAAGCGGGTCAGCAGCCACTTCACCACCAATGGCCCCGACCGCAAGCGGCAGAACCTGATGCGGCAGATCCATTCCATCCAATACAAGACCTGCTCTACCGAATTGGAGGCCATTGTGCTGGAAAGCACGGAAATCCGCCGGCTCTGGCCCTATTACAATGTCAGTCAGAAGCGGGGTATGAAGAAATATGGTTTGTATGAGTATACCGACAGCCGGGGATACCGGCGCCTGGTGATTGATACCCGCAAGAAAAATCTGCCGGCCCTATACCGCTTCAATCTGTTGCAGGAGGGTATGAATCTGTTGAAAAAACTGATTGCGGCTCACGGATTGCACGAAAAACTTTGTTACGTCAATCAGACGGCAATGGATGAAGAGGACCGTGCCGTTCTTGAAGATCCTGAAGCGTACAATCGGAAAGTAGATAGGGCCCTCGATGCGCTGGGAGAGTGGCTGCCCACTTTTGCCGTGGTGGACAAGGGTCTCCGCAAGTCGGAAAAGTTATGCCTGCTGGTTGAGCGGGGCAGTTTCTGGGGTATGGGTTATGTTTCCGATTCGCTCGATTTTAGCGATCTTCCCCTCATCAAACAGCACCTGCAGCCTTATCACGACAACGATACCATCCGCAGCAGCATCTATTCCTTCCTCGACCAGTATCCTTCCTGCCGGGTGAATTTTTAAAGTTTCTGAGGGTTCTAAGGTTTGAGGTTTAAAAGGTTGGGCTTGCAGGAGGTTCAATGCTGCTGGCCGCTTCGTGATACACGAACCGGAATCCTCAAATCCTGATTCAGACAAAATAGTTCAATGTTCAAACTTAAATGTTCAAAGTTCAATTTTCCCAGCAACGTCTCTTACTCCCTGCTATGTGAGCAGGCAAGGACGTTGCGTTTTTGAGAAGCTGCCGGTACGGAAGACGCAACGTCCTTTGGCCCTCGCGCAGGGCTGGGCAAAGAGACGTTGCTGGGAAGGGAATCCTATAATCAACTAATCCTGCGAATCCTGATTCAGACAAAAATTCAAAAAAATACCTCCCCTTTAAAAAAAATATCATTGGACACAGTGCGATTTCATTTTTGGCATTGCGCATTCATATCCAGCGCTTTAAGAAAAAATGATTTATACATACAATACTCATCAGTATATTTTGCTGCCGATTTTAAAAAAAAAATTTGCCGGCTTCGTAAAAAATCACCATTTTACACTCAATTCGTACCTGAATCTCCCCTAATCCGAGAACTACGTCAAACCCCACTACCAGCCAATCTGCTTCTGAGTATCTGCTTTGTGCAGCAATTCCATTTGTCCTGATTTAACCGCTCCTATTTCCAATTGTCTCCTTTTGAACAACCTGCCGGTGCGGGTTCTGTGTGTTTGTTTCGGCACCCTTACAACGTAATAATTGTGTTTCAATAAAAATCAGGTTTATGAAAACTTTAATCCCCCCAACCGCAAAAACAAACGTTATGAACAACACATCGAATCGCCGGCCGCTGGATGCCGGGACCGGTAAGAAGCAATTCAGTATGAACAACACATCTCAATCCTGGCTGATGGCCCTGCTGTTCAGTTTGTTTATTGTGGGCGGAAGCCTGTCGGAACTGCAAGCGCAGATTGCACAGCGGGGATCGGCTACCACCGCCACAGTAGGTACTACCAACAGCTCATCGCTGAGCATCAACAAGCCAACGGGTGTTGTAGCGGGAGACGTACTCATCGCCTCAATTCTTCAAAACGAAACGGATAATGACAACGGTGGACTTGGCAGTGCCACCCTGACCGGTTGGACGCTGGTGGATGGTAGGACCATACGCAGCGATGGAACAGGCAATGGAGACAATGCATGGTATGGCACCGTATTGTACCGCGTAGCGGATGGAACAGAGGGCTCTTCGTTCAGCTTTTCGCTGCCCAATTCCCGGGCCGATATGGCCATCGGTTCCATTGTGGCTTTTTCCGGCGTATCCGGTTCGGGTGGGGTAAAGGCCGATGGTACGGCCGGCGGTCCATTCGATATCGATCCCGGACAGTTGAATTTGACCAACGCATCATCGGCTACAGCCTCAGGAGTTACCACGGTTTCTGCCAACGCGGCTGTGGTTATGCTTGCTATGGTGAACAACGATCTTACCTATTCCAGCTGGGCGGCCACCAATCCATCTTCTCTCACTGAATTATATGACAACATTACCGCCAACGCTGATGACGGTTCGGTAGGTGCCGCCTGGGCCATTCGGACCACTGCAGGAGCTACGGGCAACGGTACCGTAACCCTGTCTGCATCTGGCCGTTCCGGTGCAATGTTTCTCATTCTTAAACCGGCGGTTTGTAGTGCCAATGCAGGTACATCACTTTCCGCCATTTGCAAGGGCGGTACTTCTGCCGCCCTGGGTGGCTCCGTAGGTGGCGGCGCAACAACGGGTACCTGGAGCGATGGAGGAGCCGGTGGTTCCTTTAGTCCCGACGCCAATACACTCAATGCCACCTACACACCGGCAGCATCCTACACAGGAACGGTAACACTAACACTCACCACCACAGGTGGCAGCTGTACATCGGCCAGTGCATCCAAAACGCTTACCATAAATGACCTTCCTGCGGTCACTGCCACACCCAGCAACTATAGCTTGTGCGGTTCCGGAGGTAGCATCAACCTCACGGGCAGTGTGGCCGCCATTCAGCCGACCATCGTGGGTACAGAAAATTTTGAAAATACCTCGACTTACTCCGCTTCAGGAGGATCTACCAAAACCGGCACTTCGGGTTCCGGTGATCGGCCTGCTTCGGTGTCTTTTGTAGTATCTCCGACCACTTCCTATTGGGTCAATAACGGATCAGCAACTGTTACCACCTCCAATTTTACCGGGCTTGTCAACGGAGCAGCCAAATCGGTTTCTTTGAGGTTGGCTTCTTTCTCCATCGGATCCACTGCAAATGGGGCCGATGCCACCGACAACGTGAGTGTGGCCATTTCACTGGATGGCGGCACCAACTATTCCTCCGAACTCGAAGTGAATGGGGGATCAACCGGTAATTCACACTGGGGCTTCTCCACCGGTACCGGCACAGCCACTGTCACCTACGACGGAAATAATTCACCCCAGGTCTTCGCCCCCACCGGTGGCGGAGCCCGCACCACCGACGGATTCAGCACGCTTGTGATCAACCTGCCTACCAGCGCCACCCAGGTAAGAGTTCGGGTCACCATGCTCAACAATTCGGGCAGTGAAGCATGGGTCATCGATGATATCGTTGTTGCCCAGACAAACACCATCACCTATGCGTGGACTTCTTCTCCTGCAGGGTTCTCCTCTTCA
>JBIIDU010000213.1:0-4286 GCA_044238165.1 Ferruginibacter sp.
ATTTTTTCCAAATATTTACTGAAATGCTTTTCATCGATTTATGTTTTGGCACGGAATAGGTACTCTTATAATTAAAGCCACACGGAAATAAAAAAGGCTCAACACCAAAACTGCTTAAAAAAATATTACAGGGTTTTTTCAGTGTTCGTTCAACCAAAAAAAGCCGTTTAACTGATACCGGATCTTCAGTTCAACGGCTTTCTTGTTTCTGGTACTTTCCAGTGCTTTCAGCCCGCTCTGTTCCAATCAAGCCATTTCCACCCTGCGTGATTCGATTTCTCAGGCGGATAATTTGTCTGAATCAGGATTCACAAAATTTCAGGATTTCAGGATTCCCGAATTTCCAAAAACGGGCATTGCATCCATTTTCAGGAACAAAAGAATTTTTGCCAAATATTTACTGAAATGCTTTTCATCGATTTATGTTTTGGCACGGAATAGGTACTCCTATGATTGAAGCCGCACGGGAAACCCAAAGGCTCAACACCAAAACTGCTTAAAAAAATATTACAGGGTTTTTTCAGTGTTCGTTCAACCAAAAAAAGCCGTTTAACTGATACCGGATCTTCAGTTTAACGGCTTTCTTGTTTTAGGTAATTGAGGACGCCCATCAATCGGGTATCAGGCTGATGGGTAGAATGATTTCCCAGCGGCCGGTTGCACCCGGATTGCGGAGATCGGTGTCGAGCAGATGGCTGTAGCGCACACCGATGCTGAAGGGCAGGGCATTCCAAAGTTTCCCGTCGGCATACAATTCTCCCCCAACACTCCTGTTCACGATATCGGTCAGCAACCCGCCGATTCTTGCCCGGGCTACCGTATAATCGAAGAAGGCGGCACTGCGCAACCGTTGTATAAAAAAAATGTTTCCGATTCCCGCATCGGGATAAAGAAGCGGGAAATGGTAATCGGCGCCCCATTTCATCATCTGACGTGTGCTCAAGCCCTGGTAACCCCTTGAGTAAGGGAAATTGTTGCTGAACAGGTCTGGGAGCGTATCGCGTTTTTGAAGGGCGGCACGCAGTACCAGATTGTGGTTCACCGAAAAACCCGGCCAGTACATAGCGGCAGTGGCCACCAGCTTGCGGCTATCCTGAAAAGTATAGGACTCCCGATAACTGAGCGACAACGACTGAGCGTAGCGCGGCAAAATATGCTGCCGGGCCTGACGGGATACATTGCTGAACGAAAGATTCCAGGAGCTGTAATGCAGCGCCTTGTTGGAAAAAACATCCTTCCCGATACCGATATAGGGTACCTGCTCGATATAATAGTCGGCCGAGGCACTCAGGTACTTGAACGTGCGTCCTCCGATAAATGATAGCGGCAAACGGAGTCCACCGTAGACGCGTGCCGAATTGAAATTGATACCAGCCCCTACTGCGGTATCCACATAACGGTTCAGGCTATACGAAACTCCGGAACGCAGTACCGGATACCAGCCTCCCCAGGCGAAATCATAGCCGAACGTGTTGCTCCCCTCGTTTCGATTGTAGGAAAGCGTGATGGTGTTGGTGAAGGTGCTGAGGATATTGTTGCCGTAAATACGATAGCCCCATTCGGGATCTTCGCTGTAAGGCCGGGCGCTGTGGAAGTTGAACAGGCGGAAGGTTTTGGGTACCCGCGTCACCGGCTGCGGATCAATGCTCGTACCATAAAGTGAGCCTGTGCCAACCAGACCGGCAGTATCGGATGTGCCGATCATATCAGGCGTGTTGTTCGTGTACCGGGATTCACCCTCAGAAGACGATCGGTCCGTACAGGAAAAAAGTCGCTGGCCCGTAGCTGTGAACACAGAGGCTACCAACCGCCCGTTGCCATCCACCGTGGGATGGTAAATGCCGGCAGGGGCAGCCTTGACGTGCTGAATGACTCCGGTTGAACAACTCACCCGGTACAGCTGGTCGGTGGCCTGCTGCCCCTCAGCGCTCATCATCGAGAAATAAACCGCATCTCCCGACACGTAAGGATATCCGAGTACACGGTAAGTGAAGGGCGTGAGATTCTTTGATTCACCCGACGGCAAATGAATACGCAGCAGCGCCATGGTCCCGTCAGGATGGCGAACGGCCGATACCACAGCAGAGTCGTTGAGGTATTTGGTTTGTGTGAAAAAATAATTTGCCGGATTGGGCACGGCGGCAATCAGCGACCCGTTGGATGTATTCAGCCGGTGCAGGGTGCTGCGGCCATCGGCAGCAACATGCACGGCCACCACTTCGGTACCCGCCTCATTGATATCAGGCGAAAAATAGCGGGTGCGTAAACTCAGCGGGCTTTGTTTCCCAGTATGCACATCGAGCAGCCGTAGATCGCTGTAATTACGGTTGAGCCAGCGCGGATCGGAGCGGTAAGCCGCATAAACGATGCGCCCATTGCGATAACTGAAATAATCATCCAGCACATAGTCCTTCACCCGTATTTTTTTCTCCTGTCCATTGGCGAGGAGATAGAAGGTATTGATTTCGCGGTACGATTGCCGGGTAACCACGAGGCTATCCGTAACGGCAAACTGGGGATAGAGATAATCGACCACGTTGTGCCGCTGCGACGCAGTGATGAACGACAGGGAATCGCCCTTCGCCTTCTGTGTGTTTTGCCGGAAAGCGGCCAATGCATCGCGGGTAAACTGCGCATATGTTTTCCCCGAATGCCTTTCAACCGCTTTATTGAACGGATAGAACAAACCCCGGAACCGGGTCGCATCCTGTGTCACCTTCCGCCAGAAATCGCTGCCGTATTTTTCATAGCCATAAGCCACTATGGTATAGCCCAGCGTATAATGGTCGGGGGTATAATCGCGCAAAGAGCCACTGCGCAATTTCATCCAGGAATAATTCTTTTCCTCGTGCCACAAAGCTTTCCATCCGTTGAAAAAAGAGGGCATTCTTCCCCTGCCCTGCCTGCTTACCACCGTTTCCTGGAATGTGGCATCGCCCTCGAAAAAATAATCGGGCACCGTCATGCCGTTGGCCAGCAGTTGTCCTTCCTCACCCAATAAAAAGGAGAAGACCTTGGTGATGCCGTTGTTGAAATTGCTGAACTGCTGCATGTGCCTGTCTTCATGGATGACCAGGTTGTCGTCCCACCGAATGCTGCCTGTGCTGAAATTGTTCTGCCCCGGCGTCATATAGAACTCGCTCATGAGGGGCGCCATGCGCACATAGGCATTGGGAACCGTGGTGCGGTTGAGCAGCAATACATTCCACTTGTGCGATTTGCCACCGATGGTTAGGGCGGTCGTAGTATCGAGCCGGGCAATGACAGCCCGGATGCGTTGGGCCTGGCTGTCGAGCCCGTCTGGAAAGATGATGCGCGTATCAGGGGAATTGATCTGTCGCCAGCGCATACCCGGTGGGTGGCCGCCAAATTCCTGGGCAAGAATTTTTCCGGAGCAACCCATAACGAGGAACAGCACCAGCAGTCGCTTGATTTGCCGGAGCGTATACTGATAACCAGAGCTGATGACGGGTAAGGTCATACGTGAAAAAGGCTATGGGAGAATTTCCACTTTTTCCATCACATCACCGGCGCGGATATCGTCAATCACGTCCAGGCCGTCTACGACTTTGCCGAAACAAGTATGTACACCATCGAGGTGTTTCGTGTTTTCGCGGTTGTGGCAGATGAAAAACTGCGATCCGCCGGTATTGGGTCCGCGATGCGCCATCGAAAGCACGCCCCGGTCGTGGTATTGCTTCTCGGCCTTGGTTTCACAAGCAATGTTGTATCCCGGCCCCCCACTTCCGCTGCCGCTGGGACAGCCGCCCTGAATCATAAACTGAGGAATCACACGGTGAAAAGTCAGTCCGCTGTAAAATCCTTCACCGACCAGTTTTTTAAAATTCCCTGCGGCGATGGGGGTGGCCTCGTCAAAGAGCTCGAGGGTGATCAGGCCTTTGTTGGTATGCATGGCTATTCGGGTGGCAGGAGTCGCGGTCATGGTGAAATGGTTTTGGCAAATATACTCAATTGTATCCCTCGAGATTTCATCGGATTTCGGAACAATGTGGCAGGAAATAAAATCATCTACTGTAATGCCGAACTACCCGAATAATTTTATTTTCGCAGGGTGATACGGGATGTAGCGCAGCCCGGTAGCGCACTACGTTCGGGACGTAGGGGCCGCTGGTTCGAATCCAGTCATCCCGACTCGACTTCCAAAAGGGCAATCCGTTGAAGGGTTGCCTTTTTTCTTTCCGGACAAAACGTAAGGGTTAATGTTGAATAAAACCGGTCAACGGAATTTAGGCATTGATACTTTTGAACGATTGTACCTTGAACAG
>JBIIDU010000214.1:0-4280 GCA_044238165.1 Ferruginibacter sp.
CGTCGGGCGACAGGCCCACTTTGCACCGGCCGTTGATCAGGGCGATGGTGGCTGGAATGGCTCCGTTCTCTCTTACCGCCGCTTCCACCCTAAGGGCGGTCTCCACATTTTTCGGGTAGGGCATCCCGTGAGAAATGATGGTGGACTCCAGGGCCACGACCGGTTTCCCGGTTTTGATGGCCTCCTGGATTTCGGGGAGTATGTCGATTGGCAGCGCGCTCATTCCTCGTAGTATTTGGAAACCAGATTCAGCAGTTTCTCCCGGTTCAGGTGGGTGGCAATGGCTCCTTTCACCTGCAGGATCTCCGCCGACAGGGTGTGTGCGGTCCGCAGGCTGTTCAGGTTGTCTTTCTCAAAATATTTGGAGAGGATGAATCCGCTGACCGATCCGTCGCCCGCTCCGGTACAGTCAACCACTTCCGCATTGGGTGCGTTCAGTTGCAGGGTTTCGGTTTTTTTGTACAGCGCCGAACCCTGACGGCCTTTATGCAGCCAGATGTAGCGGATGCCCTTACCCAAAAGTTCCTCGATTTGCATTTCGGTAGTGGTGGCGTTTTCACTGCAGAGGGCGGGGAGCTCGTCTTCGTTGGGCGTGATCAGGTAAAGCCCGTCGAAATTGGCCTTGGCTATTTTACGTGCCGGTGGAACGGATACCGGTTCAATGATCATGCGGATACCTTCGCGGTTGGAGAAGGCTACCAGCCAGTTGATGGCTTCTATGCTGATATTGGCGTCAACAAGGATGAAAGCGGCTGTTCGCAGCAGCTCCCGGTGCTGTTCGAGGTATTCGGGAGTAATCAGGTGCAGGGCGGCATTGGTGATCAGTGCGGTGAACATGCTGCCGTCGCGGTTGATGATGGCGGTGTACTTGCCTGTAGCCACATCGGTAGTGATGGCCGCATCCAGCCGGATGCCTGCTTCGGTGCACACCTGTTTGAGCCAGTCGCCATCGCTGTCGTTACCGAATACGGTGATCAGCTGAACGGGCAGGTCGAGCAAGGCCAACTGGTGGGCGATGTTTCTGCTTACACCCCCGGCGCTGCGGGTCTGGCTGACTTCATTGGTGGTATGCATCAGCATTTCCTCGCGAGCGTGGAACAGATCGTCCACCAGTGCAGCGCCAACACATATGACGGGCTTTGACATGCGGCAAAAATAAGCAAGTTTGCCAAGGGCAGATGCAGGGGCTCGTCAAAAATCGGGTGCTTGAAAAAAGAAAGCCACTGCGCGGGGCAATGGCTTTCAGTAGGGTACTTGCTGATGATCAGAATTTGATAGCTTTCAGGAGTTTCTTTTCGTTTTCGCGCATCACTTCAATAGTATACGTTCCGGGCCGCAGTGATCCACCCAGCCGGAGCGTTTGCATGGGCTGTGCGGACTGGGTGCTCAATCTTCTGCCCTGCGCATCGAGGATACTCACCTGGAAAGGACCGGTTTTGCTGCTGATGAGCTCCAGCACGAACTCGCCGCGGGTAGGGTTCGGATAGAGTTTCGCTTCGAAATTTTCTGTCGCGGGCCTCTTGCTTTCGGTTATCGGAGCAGTTGTTTGTTTTCCGGTAATACAGCCGGTGGAAGTGAGTGTTTGCGAACGGGCGGTACCCAATGCGCCGCAGGCGGTTTGTCCGCGTACGGTAATTACGCCACCCGAAAATCCTGCATTGAACTGCAGGATGATGCTGGAACTGTCGGGCAATGAACTTACAATGGTGGTATTGTTCGGCCGGGTCCAGCGGTAGAAAGCGGCTCTGCGTTGCGTGGAGTTCGGTGCCGGAACCACGGCCAGGTAGGTGATCTGATTGCCCACACAGGCATTATAACTACCGGTGCTGGCGGTTATACTGGTGGGGGTTGGTGGCAGATAGCCAAGCCCACCGGTACGGGCGGTTCCGAGCACACCGCATGCGCTGCGTGCACGCACGCTTAGGGTGCCTCCGGTGAAGCCCGGCTCAATGCGCACGGTGATGGAGGAACTGTCGCCGGTTGTTGCCGTAATGGTGCAAAACGCCGGCAGCGTCCACCGGTAAGCGCTCACAGCCGATTGCGTGGATGTAGGTGCCGGGGTGGCTGCCCTGTAGGTCACAACATTGCTGATACAGGGGGTGAAGTTTCCGGTAGATGATGTGATGGAAGATACGGTTGGCGGCGTGAATTGTGAACTGACAACGAGGGTGCGTGCTGTACTTTGTGAGCAAGGCGTTACTGCGGTTACGCTGATGGTATCGCGCAGGAAGCCGGGAGCAAATTGGACGATGATGGCCGTATCATTCACCCCTGGTGGATTGATACGCGTGATGGTGGCCCTTGTTCCTTGCCGTAATGTCCAGTTGTAGGAAGTGGCATAAGTGACTTTACGGATGCGGTAGGTAGCCGTAAGCACATTGCACACATCGGTAACAGCGGGTATGGATACGGGCAGGAATTCTCGTTGGATGGCCGTGGGTGTAGCTGCCGTGCGTTTGTAAACGGTGAGGGTTCTCAATCCCGAAAGCACGCCGCATTTGTTTGCCGCTTTCACGGATATGTTGCCGGAAGAGAAACTGCTGCTGAAAGTGACTGTTACAGAAGTGTCGCCCTGGCCGGAAACAAGCGTTACGCCTGTTGGTATGGTCCATTGATAGGATGTGGCGTTGGTGACCTTTCGTATGGTGTAGGTTACCGGTGTGCTCATAGTGCCGCTGCCGATTTGAGCGCATACATCGGTAATACCGGAAATGGTACCTGGTGTTGCCGGTGCGCTACCGTTCGAAATGGTCACTTTCACACTATCGCGGCAACTGTTGCCGTAAGCGTCGGAGATAGTGCAATAGTAGGTTGTGGTGGCTGTCGGGGTTACACTGATGGTGGGGGTTGTTTCCCCTGTTGACCAGCGGAAGCTTACCGGCAACTGCTCTACGGGCAGGTCGTAAACGCAGCGGATGGAGTAGCCGTTGGATTTATAATTTTCTTGGACGAGATTAAATTCTGATCCAAAATTGAGCAGTAACTCAGATGTATTTGTATTCAATGAATATGGAGATAAATAATCATATAGCGCTCTAGGATTTGCATAGGGGTTCCAGCTAAAACTTGAAGACCACCAATAAGCAGACTCCCCAATTTCTGAAAAGGCTCTCCGGGGTAGATAGGGATCTGTATTTTGCGAGATACGGCGGCCCCCCGGTAGCCCGCTGAAACCTGAACTGTTTGTTGCCCCATAATTAGGACTTATCCAAGTGACTGTGCCTGCCTCTTTGAGGGCACCGCCATCGTAGCCAATCCAGCCCCTTAATTCGTCTAGTTCACTTATGGTAGGAATATGCCAACCCTCTGGCGCAATTCCTTTGTCTATTACATATCCGTTATAGAGCATTCCAAATTTAGATGAATATTCGGCTGAGTCGTTATTATACCAACAGCGCGCCCCCAATTTATTATCAGCCTGCATTTTCCAGGCAGTCGAATCGGGGATCAGGGCAATAGGTTTTCGATTTTTATAACGCCTAACTGCAAGGTTCTTTTGCATCCATAATTTATTTCCAATTTTAATCACCGGATACACGTTTCCGTCGATATCGGTGAGTTGGGAAGGGGCCGAATAGTAAGTGCTGCCATCACCGGTAGCCGATAATCCAGCCTCGTTTCGGGCGATCAGGGAAATGGGTGCTGAAGAACCGATGCATATTGTGGTGTCGTTATTGACAATGTTGGAACGAACGATGCTTACGAATACGCTATCGGTACCACATGTGGTATTGCCTGCGATGCATTTGTACCATCCTGTGGAGTTAATCGTGATGCTTCTTGCCGTGGCTCCGGTATTCCATGTGTAAGTCGTATAACCGGTAGGCGCGCTCAGGGTATAGGAACTTCCGCAGGTTCGAAGGGTATCGGCAGCAAAAAGGTTTAGCGCTGTATTGCTGATGGTGAGATTGAGTGTGGCAATACTGTCGCAGCCAGCAGCGTTGAGAGTAGAAAAAGTGTAGATTCCAGATTGCTGATAGTTTTTCCCGTTCCAGAAATAACTGCCACAGGCTGTAACCGATTGGGTTGAACTGCTGGATCTGTCTATAATTGAAATTTTGACGCTATCGGTGATTGAACTGATTCCGTTGCTGATGTTGCAATAGTAAGTGGTTGTTTGAGTTGGTGATACAGTAATGGTGGGGGTGGTCTCTCCGGTGGACCAGCTGTAGGAATAATTTCGGACGTCAGGTGTTATCCGAATACATCTTACGGAATATCCATTATTTTTTTTGAAAGCGTAATTAGCCAAATTCAAATTATTCCAACTGCTTAATCCA